>CAVCIU010000051.1:0-10571 GCA_963602355.1 Methanobacteriaceae archaeon | reverse complement strand
TTGAATTTTCTCTGATACGGTCAAATACAACGATTGTATCGTGAACAGAGAAACCGATTACAGTAAGCAATGCAGTAATGAATAAACCATCAATTTGAACATTCATAAATATGCCTAAAAGTGCAAACACACCTAGAATAAATAGAACGTCATGGATAGTTGCCAAGATTGCAGCAAGGGCGAAATCAAGTTGAAATCTAAATGTTAAGTATGCAACGATACCTAAACAAGCCAATGTCAAAGCTATTAAAGAATTTTTGAATAACTCACTACCTAAAGTAGGTCCGATTGAACTTGTTGATAACAATTCAGCATTTTGATATTCTTCCTTCAATACAGAAGTAATATTTTCAGAAACATGGCTTACTTCTTCTGAAGCAACGAATTTTGTTCTTACTGAAATAATATCTTTTGTATTAGATTTTGTTGCAGTATCGTTAACGTTGATAATTTGTAATGAAGGATTTTCAATACCTTTAGCTTGCAAGTTTTCTCTTAAAATTGCTAAACCGTTATTATCAACTTTTTTATCAACACCATATTGAAAAACTGTACCACCAGTGTAGTCAATACCAACTTTTAGTGGTGTATGGTTATCTAAAGTAACTGTTAAATAAATCATAGCAATGATACCAGGAATTAAAAGAAGAGCTGATAATCCCATCCAAAGCCATCTAAATTTAACAACGTGAACTAAATGTTTTTTATTTTCCATAATTATCTACCTCTCTAATCCAACACGCCGAATTTAGCTTTTTCACGTTTAGTTTCAGAAGCTGAATAAGCTGTTCCGATTTCATCTTTACGTAAGCCAAATAATGCTGGGTATTTCAATTCGCCAGTACCGAAGATTAAGTGCATAAAGTTTTTAGTGATTGTAATAGCACTGAACATTGATACCGCAGTACCAAGAGCAAGTGTTAAGGCAAAACCTTTAACAACGCTTGTACCTAAACAATAAAGAATTACACAAGTAATGATTGTAGACATATTTGAGTCAAAGATACTTGTAAACGCTCTATCGAAACCGGCATTGATAGCTGTAAACAAGCTTCTGCCAGCTCTTAGTTCTTCTTTAGTTCTTTCAAAAATCAAGATATTTGCATCGACAGCCATACCAATACTTAAAATGAAACCTGCAATACCAGCAAGAGTCAATGTAACTGGAATTTGTTTAAACAATGCAAATAATAATAAACTATAGATAATAAGTGCAATATCAGCGATTAAACCAGGAAGTCGGTAGTAAGCAATCATAAATATCATTACTAAGCCTAAACCAATCATACCTGCAACTTTAGATTTTGCGATACTGTCAGCACCAAGTGTAGGACCAACAGTGTTTTCTTCAATAATCTTTGCTGGAACTGGTAAAGCACCTGCATTTAATAAATCAACCATTTCTTTAGCTTCTTCATAAGCAAAACCATTGTCGCCACCAGAAATTTGAGCTCTACCACCTAAGATTGGTTCTCTGATAACTGGAGCAGATGTCATTTCACCGTTGAAGAAGATCGCCATTGGTTTACCAACTAATTGTTGAGTTAAATCAGCGAATTTCTTTGTACCTTTATCGTTGAATTCTAAATCAACAACCCACTGACCATTTGTACTTGTACTTAGAGTTGCACGATTTAAGTCATTACCTGTTAAACCAGTATCAACCCATTTACCAGTACCTTCTGTTAATTCTTTTTTAAATGAAAGTTCAGCAGTTTCGCCTAAGAATTTTTTAGCTTGTTTTAAATCTTTAACTGCTGGAATTTCAACAACAAGTCTATTTTCGCCTTCTTTTTGAACAACTGTTTCAGCAACACCAAGCTTGTTAACACGATTTTCAATAGCGAATTGTAATGAATCCATCATGTCTGGTGTAATTTTAGCAACAGTTGCTGATGTTTGAGCTTCTAGTAATAATCTTGAACCGCCCACAAGGTCTAGACCTAATTTAGTTGGTTTTGTAAAAATTACAAAAAGCGACAAAATAACTAAGGCAACGATTACCCAAAAAAGTATAATTTTGTTTTTCATAATTTATCCCTTATCTAATTTACACACAAATTATAACAAAAACTGTAATTGATATAACATAACCCAGTTGGCTAAGTTATTGAACTACAGAAAACAATTCGTTTTTTTCTTCTTCACTTAATTGAACAAGAGGTTTTCTAACATAATCTTTAATTAAACCTCTACGTTGCAATGCAGCTTTTACAGGAACTGGGTTTGGAGCCATGAATAATTTTTTCATTTTGTAGAATAAGTTTTCATGAATTTCTCTAGCTTCAGCTAAGTTACCAGCTTTAAATGAAGTAATCATACGTTTTAATTCTGGACCGTATAAGTGAGATGCAACAGAAACAACACCGTAAGCACCAAGAGCTAACATAGGTAAAGTTAGTGTGTCATCACCAGAATATATTGCAAAGTCATCACCTGTTAAGAATTTAATTTCTGAAACTAAATCCATATCAGCACAACTTTGTTTAACACCTACAATATTTTTGTAGTTATCATAAAGTCTTTTAATTGTCTTAGGCATTAAATTAACACCTGTTCTTGACGGAATGTTATATAAAATAATTGGTAAATTAACTGCTTCTGCAACTGATGCAAAGTGAGCATACATACCTTCTTGAGAAGGTTTATTGTAATAAGGTACAACAGAAAGAATAGCATCAACGCATTCCTCTTTTTCTGCCAATTTTGCATATTTAACAGCATAAGCTGTAGAATTTGAACCAGCATTCATAATAATTTTTGCACGTTTTGCAACTGCTCTTTTTACCGAACTTAGAATTTCTAATTCTTCTTCATGCTCTAAAGTTGGTGATTCACCAGTTGTAGCAGCAACAAGAATTGCATCACTTTCATTTTCTACTAAATAATTTGCTAATTCCTCAGCTTTATCATAATTGACTGTACCGTCTTGATTCATCGGTGTAACCATTGCAGTTACCAATTCACCCAAGTCATATCTTAAAGTCATAAATCCTCCTTTGATTTATAATAATTATAAAACAAATAAATAAAACATGAGTTATTAGCTTAACAAAATAAAATATTTTAAAATAATTGGCGCATTTATGATAAAATTCTAAATATGGGGACAAAGAAATTTTCAAAAACAACTAAGTTATATATATTGATTGGTGTAGTTCTAGTTGGGGTTTTATCTGGAGCTTTCATCTATGCGAATATCTTAACGCATGGATTGAACAGAGACAGCTTAAAAGGTAAAGAAAACTCTCAAGAATTGACAGTTAATGATATCATTCTTACTGAAACAAAAGAAGGTATTCGTTACTGGGAAATTTACGGAGAAACTGGTAATTACGAAAGCGAAAACAAAGTTGCTATATTAAATAGAACAATTGGTAACTTTTACAAAGATAACGAAGTTGCAATGAGCTATGAAGCTCAAAAAGGTTCTTATAACGAAAATAACAATACAATCACTCTTACAGAAGATGTATTTATTGCATTAAAAGATAACACAACTCTTCAATGCGACAAGCTTGTTTGGTCAGGTTCAAACAACGATATCGTTGGAGAAGGTAATGTTAGAATTAATAGAAACAAAGAATTGATTTCAAAAGGAAATAAAGTTGTAATCAATTCTGATTATTCACATTTTAAACTTATTGGAAAAACTCGAAGTGAACTTTACGACAAAGAGCACAAAAAGAGCAAGGAGAAAAAATTATAATGAAAAAAGGGTTAATAATATTAATAGCTATAATTGCGCTAATAAGTGTTGGTGTTATTGCATCAGACTTAGTAATTGATTCTGATACACAAAGCTACGATGATAAAGAACAAAAGCTAAAATTTGACGGTAATGTTGAAGTTACTTTAGATAAAATGAAGGTTTTAGGTAACAAGGCTGACGTTGAAGTTAAAAACGGCAAACAACTTGATACTGTTACTTTCTACGACAAACCTTATGCTTTTGAATTACAAGAAAATAAAAAAAGAGAAGTTAAAGCGAACATTTTAAAATTATCATTAATTTCAAAAGTTGTAAAAGCAATCGGTGATGCTCAATCAACAGTTTATGACGGAGAAGACCCAGTTGCAGTAATCATGGCAGATGTACAAGAATACGATACAAAAACAAACGTAATGTCTGCATCAGGCAACGTTACAATTAAATATGACAATTTGAATACTTTCTCAAACAGAGCAGTTATCCGTACAAATAAGTCAGGTGATTTAAAAAGAATTGACCTATACGGTAATGCAAAATTGAAACAAGAAAAGCATACTGCAGAAGCAGACCACTTTATTTACGATGCAGAAAAAGAACAATTGATTGCAGAAGGTCATACAATGTCAAACATGGTTAATGATGACGGAACAACTCTTAAAATAAAAGGTAATTATCAACAATTTGACAAAAAAGTAAATACATTTGCAGGTTCTGGAAATGTTCAAGTTTGGTACCAAGATTACTACGCAAAAGGTCCTAAAATGACTGTATATCCAGACAAAAAAACAAACAAATTTAACGAAGTATACTTTACTGGTCGTTCATTAATTAACCAAGATACAAAAACTGTTTACGCAGACAAAATTAAACTTGTTATGAACCCTAAAACATTCTATGCAGAAGGAAATACAAGAACTGTAATTGGTAATATTGAAAGCAACAAGGATTTAGACAAAAATGGAAAAAATAAATAATGCTCTTGATTTAATGAAGAATAACAAATTTGAAGAAGCTATTGAAGCCTTCAAAGATATGTTGGATACACATTCAGAAAACAAGGCTGAAATCTTGAATAACATTGGTGTTGCATACGCAAACTTAAATAAATTAGAAGAGGCAGAAGAAAATTTTGTCAACTCTCTAAAAATCAATCCAATGTTTGCGCAAACATATATTAACCTTGCAGATTTGTATTACAAAAGACACGAATTAGAATTAGCGATTGATATTCTTTTAACTGGCGAAGGCTATTTACCAGAAGATGTCGTTATTCCTCATTATTTAGCTCGTGTCTATATGGAAGATGCTAGATTAGATTTGGCAATTGACGAATTAGATAAAGTTCTTGAAGTTCAACCAGAAAACTATGATGCTTATTACGATTTAGGCAAAGTTTATTTTGATTTAGGAGACTGGGCATCTGCAATTGCAAACTTTGAAAGTGTAGTTGAATTCAAAAAAGATAATGCTCTAATTTATTATTATCTTGGTCAAGCTTATGAAGCTAATGACGAAATTGATAAAGCTATTTCAAATTATTTAAAAGCTTTGACAATTAATGATAAATTCCACCCTGCTTACAAAAAGCTTGGTATTTTATTCTTAGCAAGAAAAGACTATGAAGATGCTTTGGAATACTTCAACGATTACATGGAACACGATATTCCGCAAGAAGAAATTGACAACACTAAAAAGATTGTAGCAAAAATTGAGGCTATGATGAATGAATAGCAAGTATTGGATAGCCTTTTCATCAATAGAAGAAATCGGTAGTAGAACTATTGAGAAACTATACCAACACTTTAATGATATTGAAAAAGCCTTTAATTGCAATCAGTCAGACCTTGAACAGATAGAAGGTTTGACGAAAAACTTGGCTGAAAAATTTTTATCAAAAAGAGACAAAATCAACCCAGACAAATGCCTTGATGAAGTTCAAAATAGAGGCATTAAATTTCTAACTCTTGAAGATAAAAATTATCCAAAACTTTTAAAAGAAATTTCTAATCCCCCAGCAGTGCTTTATTATAAAGGGGATTTAACTCGTTGCAATTTTGATAGAAATTTAGCCGTAGTTGGCTCAAGAAAAGCTAGCACGAACGGTAAACAAGCTCTAAAGAAAATTATTGATGAATTAAAAAATACAGATATTTGTATCGTTTCAGGTCTAGCACTGGGAATTGATACATGCGCTCACAATTCCGCAATCGAAAACAATTTAGCTACAATTGGCGTTATTGCAAGCGGTTTTGACTATATTTACCCAAGTCAAAATAAAGATTTGTACAAAAAGATTGAAGATGAGCAAGGTGTAATCTTTACGGAATATTATCCAACTTTTAAACCAATTGCTTTTAGATTTCCACAAAGAAACAGAATTGTAACAGGCTTATCAAAAGGCACTCTTGTTGTTGAAGCCGCAATAAAAAGTGGAGCCTTAATTAGCGCAAACCTAACTCTTGAACAGGGTCGAGAACTTATGTGTATTCCTGGAGCGATTAACAATCCGAACACAGAAGGTATTTACAAACTTCTAAAAAATGGCGCAACTATGGTTACTGAAGCAAACGACATTTTAGAAGCTTTGAACTGGGAAATTCAAACAACAAAAACTAACTTAGACGAAAAATTTACAAATTTAAGTGATGAAGAAATACTAATTGTAAACACAATTAAAATTGAGCCTTTGGCTTTTGATACAATACAATCAAAAACAAAATTACAAACCAATGAACTTTTAACATGCTTGACAATGTTAGAGTTAAAAGGCATAATAATGCAAGTTGATGGGGACAGATATTCAATCTGTTAAGAGGAATTATGGCAAGAACAGCAGTAAAAAAAGAAGATAAAGAAGAAAAAAAGACAAAAACAACAAAAGCTAAAACTAGTAGCAAGAAAAAAGAATCGGCATTAGTAATAGTCGAATCACCTGCAAAATCTAAAACCATTAAAAAGATTTTAGGAGATAGCTACCATATTGAAGCTAGTTACGGTCATATCAGAGATTTCAGAAAAAACGTTTTGGGTTTTGATGTGCAGAACAATTTTGAACCTGATTACGTTGTAATTCCAGAAAAGAAAAAAGTTGTAGATAAATTAAACGATATCGCAAAAAAATGTGAAAAAGTTTACCTAGCTTCCGATCCTGACCGTGAGGGAGAAGCTATTGCATGGCATGTTCGTCAAATGTTGAATGTACCAGATGACAAAGTTTTCAGAATTGAGTTTAACGAAATCACACCAAAAGCAGTTAAATATGCTGTTGAACACTCTCGTGATATTGACATGGATAGAGTTAAAGCTCAACAAACACGTCAAATTCTTGATAGACTTGTAGGTTACAAAATTAGCCCTGTTTTATGGAAAAAATTGAGAAATAATCACCTTTCAGCAGGTAGAGTTCAATCTGTCGCATTGCGTATGATTTGCGAAAGAGAAGACGAAATTGAAGCATTCAAACCTGTTGAATACTGGACAATTTCATCTGTTCTAAAAAAAGGCACAGGCAAATTTGAAGCCGAATTAAGCACTTACAAAGATAAAAAGATTGAAATTAAAAATGAAGAAGAAGCAAATAAAATTGTAGACGTTTTAAAAGATAAGAATACAAAATTTGAAGTTTCAAAAGTTGCAACAAGAGAAACTCAAAGAAAACCTTCTCCACCTTTCATAACTTCAACATTACAACGTGAAGCCTCTTCAAAATTAGGCTACGGTGTTGCAAAGACAATGCAAATCGCCCAAAAATTATATGAAGGTATTGAACTAGGTTCAGACGGAGCAGTCGGTTTAATCACATATATGAGAACCGATAGTGTCAGAATTTCTGATGATGCGGTGGAAGCATCAAAGAATTTCATCACAGAAAAATATGGTGAAAAATATTACCCAACAACACCTAATAATTACGTAAAAGCTGGCAAAAAGAATGTTCAAGACGCCCACGAAGCGATTAGACCTTCTTATCCTGAACGTACGCCAGATTCTATAAAAGAATATTTAACATCTGAACAATATAGATTATACAAACTTATTTGGAATAGATTTATGGCATCACAAATGCAAAATGCAACTATTTCAAATACTTCAATCACTATTTCAGCAGATGATTACGGATTGAAAGCTTCAACAAGCCACGTTGTATTTGATGGATTTTTGAAACTTTACAACGAAGATGACGAAGACAATTCAAAATCAATTCCAAAAATGGAAAAAGGTGATGAATTAAAATGTGAAGAAGTTACACCAAAACAACATTTCACTCAACCCCCACCAAGATTTTCAGAAGCAAGTTTAGTTAAATCTTTAGAAGAATACGGCATCGGTCGTCCATCTACTTATGCACCGATTATTACAAAAATCCAAACTAAAGGTTATGTTGAAAAGATTGATAAAGCTTTGGCTCCAACAATTTTGGGTAGAACTGTTTCTAAACAACTAGTAAAACACTTTGTAAAAGAAATGGACTACCAATTCACTGCAGGTCTTGAAAACAAGCTTGACGAAATTGCAGAAAACAAACTTGTTTGGAACGATGTTTTAAAAGATTTTTATTCTGATTTCATTGAAACAGTTCATGATGCAGAAAAAAACATGGAACAAATCAGCATTGAGTCAGATGTTGTTTGTCCAAACTGCGGAAAGAAAATGGTTATCAGAACAAGCAGATTTGGTTCACAATTCTTAGGTTGCTCTGGTTATCCAGAATGTAAAACAATGCTTCCTCTAAAAACAACAAACGAGGAAGCGCAAGCAGAACCGGAAAAATGCGAAGAAAAATGCGAAAAATGCGGTTCTGATATGATTTTCAAGGTTGGACCTTACGGAAAATACATGGAATGTACAAACGCAGAATGTAAAAACCGTAAACGTGTTGTTAAATCAACAGGTGTAGCTTGCCCTAAATGCGGTGGAGACATTGTTCAACGTAAATCAAAATATGGTAAATTTTTCTACGGTTGCAGTAAATATCCAGATTGCGACTTTGTACTTTGGAATGAACCAACTGGCGAAAAATGTCCAAAATGTGATTCTCTATTAGTTAAAAAAGTTCTAAAGAGAGGCACTACAATTGAATGTTCAAGTAAAACTTGTGATTATAAAAGAGAGGTAGAAGAAGAAAATGTATAAATTAGGTCTTATCGGTTATCCTTTGTCTCACTCAATTTCTGGAGTTATACAAAAAGCGGCATTGGAAAGTTTAAATCTTGAAGGAACATACGAAATTCTTGAAACAGACCCAGAAGACTTAATTAACAGAATTAAATACCTAAAAGTAAATGACTACACTGGTTTTAACGTAACTATTCCATTGAAGGTTCCTATTTCATTGTTTTTAGAAACAGTGGATAAATACGCAGATATTGCAGGTTGCGCAAATACAATCAAAATTGACCCGAAAGATAAATCTTTCCATGGATACAATACAGATGTTTATGGATTTCAAGCTGCAATTCCAAAAGATTTCAGCTTAAAAGGTAAAACTGTATCAGTTCTAGGCACAGGCGGAGCTTCAAGGGCTGTAACGATTGGTGTAGCTGAATTAGGCGCAAAAGAAATCAATTATTACACAAGAAATATCATTAATTCATCAAACACAATTAAATATTTCAGAGAAAAATTCCCAGAAATAAAAATTAATGTATATCAAATACAAGTATTAAACGACTTGTCAAATACAGATATGCTTGTAAACACAACCCCAATAGGCATGAGAAGCAAAGCTATGGGTGAAATGCCAGTTTCAAAAGAAGTTTTGGCGACAATGAAAAAAGAAGCATTAGTTTATGATGTTATCTACAACCCAATGAAAACAGCCTTACTAGAGGAAGCAGAAAAGCAAGGACTAAAAACAGTCAATGGTTTGGACATGCTTATCTATCAAGGTGCAAAAGCTATGGAAATCTGGACAGGAAAATTCCCTGACGTGAAAGATATGAAAATAGCGGCTTTACAAGTTTTATAAATAAAAAAAATTTAGTTGAACATAAAATTTGTTTGTTGTATAACAAAGGAGTAAATACGTAACTCATAGAGAAGGAGAAAATTATATGGTAAACGTAGCAATTAACGGTTTTGGTAGAATTGGCCGTAACACATTAAGAGCAGCTATCAGAGAAGGTATCTTTGATAAAATCAATTATGTTGCAATCAATGACCCAGGTTTAAAACCAGAAGATGCAGCAAGAATTTTTAAATATGACTCAGTAATGGGCAAATTTGATGGTACAGTAGAAGCTTACGAAGAAGGCATTATCGTTAACGGTAAAAAAATTAAATTCTTCGCAGAAAAAGATCCAGCTCAATTACCTTGGAAAGATTTAGGTGTTGAAGTTGTAGTTGAATCAACAGGTTTCTTCACAGATGCAACTAAAGCTCATGCTCACATCGATGCAGGTGCTAAAAAAGTTATCATCTCTGCACCAGCTACAAACGAAGACAAAACAATCGTTTTAGGTGTAAATGATAAAGAATACGATCCAGCAAAACACAACGTAATTTCAATGGCTTCTTGCACAACTAACTGCTTAGCTCCAGTTGCAAAAGTTATCGATGAAAAATTTGGTATCGTAAAAGGTTTAATGACAACAGTTCACTCATACACAGGTGACCAAAGAATCTTAGATGCTGGTCACAAAGATCCTCGTAGAGCTAGAGCTGGTGCTTTAAACATCGTTCCTACAAAAACAGGTGCTGCTAAAGCTGTTGCATTAGTATTACCTCAATTAAAAGGTAAATTGGACGGTTTCGCTATGCGTGTTCCTACTCCAGACGTATCTTTAGTTGACGTTGTATTTGAACTTTCTAAAGACGTAACAGTTGAAGAAGTTAATGCAGCATTAAAAGAAGGCGCTGA
>CAVCIU010000050.1:0-11476 GCA_963602355.1 Methanobacteriaceae archaeon | reverse complement strand
TACTTATATTAAACCTTATCAAAATTAAAATATTATACCCCAACTGGCTAATATTTTTTATTGTTCATTTAGGTATCCTTCTTCGATAAATAATATTTCTTCTTTTCCTCTCCTTCCCTATTTTTATTTTATTTTATTTTATTTTATTTTATGTATATTCATATCTATTTAAGGTTTTTAAACGTATTTATGATATTGTATATTTAAAAAGGAACGTTATGTCTTTATCAAATCCTACGGTTAGTGTGGTTATGCCAATCTTTAATCACACTTCTGAACAATTAACTACTGCAATTTACAGTATTCTAAATCAAACTTTTTCTGATTTAGAATTGATTATTGTGGACGGTAGATTAGATAATGTAAATTACGATATAATTTCTGCGATAAATGATTTAAGAATTAAATATTTTAAAGTTAAAGGATATGTAAATTGTTTAAACTTCGGGATTAGTCAAGCAAAAGGTAAATACATAGCAAGAATGGATTCTGATGATATTTCTTATCCCAACCGAATAGCTGAACAAGTTAAATTTTTAGATGAAAATCCTGATATTTCTTTGTGTTCGTGTTTATTAGAGTTTTTTAATGATGAACGTTTTTTAGGGTATTCAACACATACTATTGAGGTGAATAATTTATTTAACTTTATTAAAAAATGCGAATTTGCTCATACTGCAATGATGTTTAGAAAAAGTTTAAATCTTTACTACGAAAATTTTAAACCTCTTGAAGATTGTTTATTATTTAGAAATTTGTTACTTTCTGGTTATAAATTTGCAATTATTGACAAAGTGTTATTAAAAAGCTATCAAGCTGGTCATTCTCTTATGGCTAGATATCCAAAATATAATAACTATCTACATAGCAAAATAGATGTTTATGCTTTAGTAAAATATTATGATTTTAATTTAAGTTTTTCTGATGAAATAATGTTTAAAAAATGTTTCTCAGAGCTTGAAATAATTGAGTTCTTAAACTTTGTTTCGTATATTGAAAAAGATTTAAAGAAGAACGGTATAAATGCAAGTTATATTACAGAAGCATATTTTGCATATATGGTTTCAAGAGTTAAACACCGAGCTTTATTACTTAAAAATAAAATATTTTATCAAACATTTTTTAAATTATACTTAGAAAATATCGTTAATTGTATTATAAAAAATATATTTTCTGTAACGAATGAATACAAATTAGGTATAGAAACAAAAGAAAACAAACAAAAAATCTTGCGTATCTTCGGATTAAAAATAAAGTTAAAGTTAAAATAATAATAAACGAGGCGAAGCCAACGGCTTCGCCTCGTTCTGTCTATGTCTCAATAATTATATATTGATTATTGACCATAAGCTCTTGTTGTAACTTTTTTGAAACCAAGAATGTTTTTTGTAGCTTGGTCAGCATGTGATAAAGCTGAAATTCTACCATTTGACATAGCTTGTTTTACTGAGCAGTTACCTAATGCAACGATACCGAAGTATGATGTGCAAGTAGCTGTACCAACTTTAGCTGGGTTAACTGAACCTGAACCTAATAATTGGTGAGTTGTGTCTTGGTAAACGAAACCAAATGGTTCTGATGCTAATGCTGGACATGCTAATAAGCCTAATACAGCAATTGTGCTAAATAATTTTTTCATGTAAATCTCCTTTCAATATAATCCCCACATGAAATCACAGAGTTTTAAATTCTCTCTCTATGATTTCATAATTTTATCACGTCAAGGCGGGCATGGCGCAACTTATTTTTCTTATATGAATAAATATTAAACATATATTTATTTCTTTTTGTAAAAATCTTTTAAATTTTAGGCAATTTTTAACCTTGAGCAAACTTACAGATTGTGTGAGTAGTGTGTAGGTAAAGAATTTTATGAACATTAATGCAAATTTAGCTCAACCAAGTTTTAAAGCAAGATTAATTGAAAACGAACATGTTGCAAATTTACGTAAGACAATGACACCAGAACAAACAGCAGAATTTAACAAAGCTGTTGATAATATTTCTAAAGTTGCTCCAAATGATGTTTTAGAAATTTCACAAACTTTTGTTTCACCAACACGTGGACCTCAATATGCTCTTACAAATATTACTAATGGTAAAGTTCAAACAGTTGGTAGACTTTTCCCAGCTATGATTACAGAAGTTCTTAATAAAGCTGCTGTTAAAGATTCACAAATGTATACTTGCTTCTTTGACAGTGATGCTGACAAACCACAACAAAATCTTAATTTGAATGCTTAATGTTTAAAAAAAATATAATAAAAAAGAGGTCTTTATTAGACCTCTTTTTTTTATGCTGTAACTGAATCTTCTTTATTTTGATTCATTGGATTCCAACTATCTTCTAAATGATTTTTGATTAAATTTTTATAGAAGTTTTCTTTATAATCCAATAATTCAAGTTGTTTTTTTAACTCTTCCATTTGTTCAAGAGCCTTTTCTTTTGTATCAAGTATAATTTGATAACGTTCTTTTATTGTCGAATCTCCAACTATACATAAATCAATATATCTTTTGATATCTTTGTTTTGTGTTCCAACAGAACGAAGGCATTTTACAATTCTTACCCAATTCAAATCATTTTCTGAAAACATACGAACATTGTTGTCATTACGAGTTAAGAAAGGGAAGAACCCGCTTTTTGCCCAGAAACGCAATGTGTGTTCAGAAATATCCATTTTGTCTGCAACTTCTTTTATTGTGTACATAAATACCTCCAATTGATTACAAATATTATATCTTATAAAAAATTTTTAACAAATGTAAATTTAAGGGTTGACTGATAGCTACTCTCAAGTTGTAAAATTTTTAATATAGATTTGAATTATTAAGGAGCAGGTATGAAAAATAAGATTTTAATTTCAATATTATCAATATTAATTATAGGAGTAACGAGTATGGCAAATGCACAAGAACAAACTTATTCAGACGTATTTAAAAAAGTTAATTCCCCAAAAGATGTGAAAAATCTTTCTATTGATGAAATGGAAGTTTTATCTGGGGATATTAGAAAAGCTATTATAAACAAAGTTAATACGATTGGTGGACACTTAGGTCCAGATTTAGGTATTGTAGAGGCTACTATTGCAATGCACTACGTATTTAATTCTCCAAAAGATAAATTTGTATTTGACGTATCACACCAAATTTATCCACACAAAATTTTAACAGGAAGAAAAGATGCTTTTGTAAATCCATTGAAGCACCCAGAAATTTCTGGTTATTCTAATCCAAACGAAAGTGAACACGATAACTTTATTTTAGGTCATACTTCTACATCTCTTAGCCTTTCAACAGGTATGGCAAAAGCAAGAGATTTAAAAGGTGAAAAATACAATGTTGTTGCTTTGATTGGTGATGGCTCATTATCAGGTGGTGAAGCACTTGAAGGTTTAAGTAATGCGGCTGTATTAAATTCAAATATGATTATCATTGTAAACGATAATGTTATGTCTATTGCACCTGTTGAAGGTGGTATTTATAACAGCTTAAAAGCTTTAAGAGACTCAAATGGCGAAGCAAAAGATAATATCTTCAAATCAATGGGTTTTGATTATTATTATCTAGAAGAAGGTAATAATGTTGAAAAATTAATTGAATTGTTTGAAAAAGTTAAAGATACTGACAAACCTACAGTAGTTCATATTCACACATTAAAAGGAAAAGGTTATGAACCAGCCGTAGCTGATAAGGAAACTTATCACTGGCAACTGCCACAATTCGTTGAAAATTATGGTAAACCTCAACCAAAAGTTGAAACATTTACAAGTCTTACAAATGATTACTTAGTAGATAAAGTTCAAAAAGATAAATCATTAATGGTTGTATCAGCTGCAACTCCAGGGGCAACTGGTTTAACAAAAGATGTAAGAGATAAATTAGGCAAAAACTATACAGACGTTCAAATTGCAGAACAACACGCAGTTGGATATGTTTCAGGTTTGGCTGCAAATGGTGCAAAACCAGTGTTTGAAGTCTTGAGTTCATTTATCCAAAGAAGTTATGACCAATTGTCTCAAGATTTAGCCATCAATAATGCTCCTGCTACAATTCTTGTATTCTGGGGTGGAATTTCACCTGCTGATGTAACTCACTTACAAGTATTTGATATTCCATTGATTAGCAATATTCCAAATATTGTTTATTTAGCTCCAACTAATAAAGAAGAATATTTAGCAATGTTAGATTGGTCTGTTGAACAAACAAAATATCCAGTTGCAATCAGAGTTCCTATGACAACACCTGTTTCTACTGGCGTAGCTGATAAAACTGATTATTCAAAATTGAATAAATTCAAAGTAGCTAACAAAGGTGAAAAAGTTGCAATTATCGGTGTTGGAAGCTTCTATCAATTAGGTGAAGAAGTTCAAGCAAAATTGAAAGATGAATTAAATATCAATGCAACATTAATCAATCCTGTGTATTTGACTGGTCTTGATGAAAAAGCATTAGATAATCTTAAAAAAGATCACTCATTAGTTATTACACTTGAAGACGGAGTTCTTGACGGTGGATATGGTGAAAAAGTTGCTAGATATTACGGTAATTCTGATATGAAAGTTCTTAACTTCGGTGCTAAAAAAGAATTTACAGACAGAGTTTCTATGGAAGAATTAAATAAACGTTATCACCTAACACCTGAGCTAATTGTAAAAGATATCAAAGATGCTTTAAATTAAGGAGATTGCTTGATGAAGAAAATGTTTTTAATTTTCGGTCTAGTAATTATCGCAATTCTTTCGTTGGTTCTAGTGGAAGAATTTAATGTACAAGCAAAAGGAGAAAAAACTATGGATAAAAAAATATTAATTGCATATTTTTCTTGGTCAGGAAATACAAAACATATTGCAGAAGAAATTCAAAATCGTGTTGGCGGAGATATGTATAGAATTGAAACAGCAACTCCTTATCCAAACGATTATAACGAAACAGCTTATGGTGTTGCTAAAAAACAACATGATGAAAATATATTCCCTGAGCTAAAAAGTAACGGAGATGTATCAAATTATGATGTGATTTTTGTTGGAACACCGGCATGGTGGTACACAATGGCACCTGCCGTAAAGACTTTCTTAAAAGAAAATAACTTTGAAGGTAAAACTATTGTTCCATTCACAACTCACGGTGGTGGCGGTGGATACCATATTCCAGATGATATGGCAAAACTTGCAACAGGCGCAGATGTTGTTAAAAATCAATTGGTTGTGTATGGAAAAGGCAATTCTACCACACCAAAAGAAATTGATAATTGGCTAAATTCTTTAAACTTAAAATAAACTCCAAGAAAGAAGATAGAGATTAATTTTTATAATTAATCTCTATTGATTTTTTGTGCTAATATTTTGTCGAGGAAGTAAGTTATGGCAGTAAAAGAATTAACACACGGTAAACCATTAAATCTTATATTAGCATTTATGTTTCCAATATTTATTGGTAACATTTTTCAGCAAATGTACAATTTGGCTGATGCTATTATTGTTGGTAGATATTTAGGTGTTCAAGCCCTTGCTGCGGTTGGGTGTACGGCTTCACTTATATTTTTTATTATAAGCTTTATTTTTGCTTCAACTCAAGGTTTTACTGTAGTTTTGGCTCAGAAGTTTGGTGCTCGAAATTATGATATGGTTAGAAAATCTTTTACTACCTCATTAATGCTTTCTGGCGGATTGATGCTGGTTATGACTTTGTTGTCTGTGCCTTTTACTTATCCGATGCTAAAATTATTGAGAACTCCTTACGACATTATTGATATGGCAAATACTTATTTGTTCATAATGTTTTTAGGTATTTTTGCAACAGTGTTTTACAACTTGTCATCAAACGTTATTAGGGCGCTTGGTGATAGCAAAACTCCTTTGTATTTTTTAATGTTTTCATCAATTTTAAATATCATATTGGCATTTTTATTCGTAACTAAATTTAATATGGGTATTGCCGGTGCAGGCTGGGCAACTGTTACTGCTCAATTGGTTGCGACAATTTTGTGTATGTCTTTTATGTTTTGGAAATATCCGATTTTACATTTAAAAAGAGAAGATTGGACATTTGATAAAGATTTTATACTAGAACATTTGAGGATAGGAATTCCGATGGGATTTCAAATGTCTGTTTTAACTATTGGGATTATTGTCCTTCAGTATGTTCTAAATAGTTTAGGCTCAATTGCTGTTGCAAGTTATACGTCTGCAATGAGGGTTGAACAAATCTTTTCACAATCCTTAGTTGCATTAGGTGCTACGATGGCAACTTATACTGCTCAAAACTTTGGCGCAGGTAAAATGAGTAGAATTAAACAAGGTACAAGATGTGCTGTTAATATTGGTATTACAATTTGTGCAATTACGTTTGTATGCTTGTCATTCTTCTCTGAACAATTGGTTGCTATATTTATGAGCGAAGCTAATAATGAAATTATTTATTTAGGTTCAATGTATTTGCATATCATTATGGTATTTATGATTTTCTTAGCTATATTGTTGATTTTCAGAAATATTCTACAAGGTATGGGACAAGCAATGGCACCTTTGGTGTCTGGCATTGCAGAACTTGTTTTGAGAGGTGCGAGCGCACTTGTTTTAGGTCATTTCTTCGGTTTTTTAGGAATTTGTTTTGCTACTCCTGCAGCTTGGATTGGCGCTTCAATTGTCTTATTCTCTGGGTATAAACTTAGCCTTTTGAAAAGACTTAAATCTTTGAGAAAATAATATTTTTGTTATAATTAGCAAAAAGGAAGTTTTGAAAAATGACATTCGGTATTGAAATAATGATAATTGAACTTATTGGTATTATTGCGTTTGCAATATCTGGCGCTATTGTTGGTATTAAAAAATGCTTTGATATCTTTGGTATTATTGTACTAGGTGTTATTACAGCTGTTGGCGGTGGGGCTTTGAGAGATATTATTCTAGGAATTTTGCCACCTGCAATGTTTAGAAATTCTATTTATGTCTTTGTTGCTTTCTTAACTTCTGTTATTGCATTTGGGGCTGGTGCCGTTGCGACCGTAAAATTTAAAAAGAATAAACAATTTTTTAAAGATATGGTAAACTTCTTTGATGCGATTGGTTTAGGAGTTTTTGCAGTAACCGGAACTAATACTGCTATTGTTAATGGCTTTGCAGATAATGCCTTTTTGGCAATATTCGTTGGAGTTATAACTGGTATTGGCGGTGGAATATTGCGTGATATTTTGGCAGGGAAGGTTCCATTTGTTTTGTATAAAGACATTTATGCCTCTGCAGCAATAGTCGGTGCTGTTATTTATTATTATATGTATACGTTTAAACTTAACCCAATTTTGGCGGTAACTTCTGCGATTTTGATTACAATTTTAATAAGACTTTTGGCATCCTTCTATCACTTGAGTTTGCCAAGAATACCAAGAATAAAAGTTGACGATGATGATTGAAGATAATCATATTATTACTTAATGTTAAGAATTAAATTTTTAGTATTGAATGTAATTCTCTTTCAGAATATCATTCTGATATGGCAAAGTTGATTGATCAAGTAGACGAATTAAAGAAAAGGCTGATTATTGATACAGCCAATAAGTACTTTAAAATCTCTGGATATGAAAAGACTCAAATCGACAAAATATCTAAAGAGTTAGGTATTGGTGTCGGTACTATTTATGGCTATTTTAAAAATAAAGAAGGTCTTTTTATTGCGTGGCTTTCTTCTATTATTCAAAATGCTTATGAAGAAATGAAGCTTACTTGTGATGAAGTTTCTAGCCCTGTTGAAAAATTAGAAAAAATGGCTGAATATAAAATTAAATATTTTGAAAGAAATAAAACTACAATTAAAGCATATATGGAGAATAACCAATTATTCTTGAGAGGTATCTCTCGTAGAAAAGAACACCCAATGGCTTGTGTTTATGCGTATAGCGCTTCAATTATAAAAGAAATTAAAAAGATGTCAGAAGATACAGCATATCTTTTGGCTAATATTTTTGACTCAATGATAAATTGTTATATTGAATGTTCATCTGAAAACGATGATTTAATGGCGAAGAAGAATGAAATTGTTAAACGATTTTTAGCAATGTTAGAGGTTGGTGTATGAAAAAGATTTTACCAATAATATTTTTATTAGTTTGTATGACTCTTCCTGCTTTTGCAGAAACAAAAGAGGCATCTATTCAAAAAGTCGGTCTAACTTTTGAACAAGCTTATCAATTAATGTTAGAAAATAACAACTCTTTGAAGGCTTTTGAAGAACAAATTAAAAAATCAAAATATGAAAGAAATGCAGCAATTGGTCAATATTTACCAAAGGTTGTAGTTAATGCGACATATATGCATTTTTCTGATCCGATTGCTGTTTCAACACCTGTTAATATTCCGCCATTGCCAAGTATGAATTTAACAACACCTGTGCAAGACCAAAACTTATTCACAGTTGGTGGTGCAGTTGTTTGGAACATATTTACTGGTGGTAAAATTGTTGCTCTAAATACTGCAGCAAGAGCAAAATTAGAGGCTTCTAATTCAAAATATGTTGAAGTTCAAGACAACCTAACAGTTGAACTTGTAAAAAGATATTATGGTTTGAGACTCGCTCGTGATGTGGTTTCTGTACGTGCTCAAGTTATGGAAGGTATTAAAAAACATCTTGATGATGCAAAAGCTCTTGAACGTGAAGGTATGATTTCTAAATCAGAAAGATTACACGCAGAAGTTGCTTATGCAGATGCTCAAAGACAATATAAAGCTTCATTAAGAGATGCAAATGTTATTGAGGAAGGTTTGAAAACTCTTATCAAATCAAAAGATGCTGATTTGAAAGATGTTTTGATTTACCCAGATTCATTATTGTTTGCGTATAACGACAGTACAATTGATGTTGCGGAAATGAAGAAAAATGCTTTAGAAAACAATCCTCAACTTAAACAATTAAAGGCAAAGAAAAAAGCTTTGAACGCAAAATTTAGAAGTGAAGTTGCAAACTATTCTCCAAACGTAAGTGTATTTGCTTATGATATCGTTGGTGCAAGTGATTTATCACAATCTTTCCCAAGAGCTGGTATTGGAGGTTCTGTAAACTTCTTATTATTTGATGGATTGAGTCGTTACAACAATGTTCGTGCTGCTGATGCTGATAGACACAGTGTTGATTATGAAATTGCTGATGCGCAATATAACATTGAATCTTTGGTTACGAAACAATATCAAGAATTGATGAAGAATAAAGAAATGTACGAGTCTTCAAATGCTTCAATGGCAAATGCTGAAGAGTCTTTGCGTACTGCAAGTTTAGGTTTTAAAGAAGGTTTTAGAACTTCGCTTGATGTTACTGATGCAGAGCTTGCTCTATCAAAGGTTAAGATTGAAAGACTTCAATCTCTTTACAATTACGATTTGACTTTATGTGAATTATTAAAGACAAACGGTAATACAAAAGATTTTTTAAATTATATTATTAACTCAAAAGGTGAAAAATTTTAGGTGGAATTATGAATAAGAAAAGAGTTTTAGCGGTATTAATATTAATCATCGGTATTTGTTTTATGGGTATTTATATCTATAAAAAAACTAATACATTGATTTTACAAGGTGAAGTTGAGGTTAAATCAGTTGATTTATCGTCAAAAGTAACTGGTCGTGTTCAAAAGATTAATATCAAAAAAGGCGACAAAGTTAAAAAAGGTGATGTTCTATTAATTTTGGATACTCCAGAAATTCAAGCAAAGGCTGACCAAACAGCTGCAACTTTAGCACTTGCAATGGCACAACAAGAAAAAGCTTCAAATGGTGCAAGAGTTGAACAAAGACAAATGGCTCTAAATCAATTAAACCTTGCTAAAAAGACTTATGACAGAATAAACAGACTTCATAAAGAAGGTGTTGTTCCGACTCAAAAACTTGATGAAGCTTATGCACAATACAAATCAGCGCAAGATGCTTATAATATGACAGCATCTGCTAGATATGAAGATAAACTTTCAGCTAGTGCAAATGTTCAACGAGCAAAAGGTGCAATTAGTGAAGTTTCATCATACTTAAAAGAAAACTCAATTGTTTCACCAATAGATGGCGAAATCACAGAACTTACTGTTGATGAGGGTGAACTTGTTGGAGCTGGTTATCCAATCATTACTGTTGCTGACAATACTGATTCTTGGGTAACTTTCAATATGAGAGAAGACTTATTATCAAAAATAAAAATGGATAAAGAATTCTTTGTTAAAATCCCTGCTTTAGGCAATCAAAAAATCAAAGTTAAAGTTAATTACATTTCTGTTTTAGGTAATTTTGCAACTTGGAGAGCTACAAAAGCTAAAGGTGATTTTGATATGAAAACTTTTGAAGTTAGAGCTGTCCCAGTTGAACCAATTTCTGATTTGAGAGCTGGTATGAGCGCAATTACTGATTGGGAAAAGATTAAATAAAATGTCTTATAAAGCAGTTGTAAAAAGAGAAATCAATCAATTTATCAATCAACCATTAATTCTTATTTTAATGGTTGTTTTGCCGATTGTACTTTGCTTGATTACAACTTCTATCTTTAAAGAGGGTTCACCTAGAAACCTTCCTATTGCGGTTTTAAATCAAGATAATTCGGAATTGTCGAGACTTCTTGAACGTAATATTCAGGCTCTTCCTTCTTGTAATATTGAATATAGAATTACTGATTTTGAGCAAGGAAAAGACCTTTTTACAAGAGGTAAGATTTATGCAATGATTGCTATTCCAAAGGATTTTCAATCTGATATTTATAGAATGAAAAACCCTAAATTGGTTATGTATTATAACAATCAAATGATTTTGATTGGCGGTATTATATCAAAGGATATTACCACTGTCGTACAAACAATGATGGTCGGTATTGATGCAAAAACAAGGACGAAAAAGGGTTTACCAATGCAAGTTGCTGTTAAAAAAGCTAACTTGATTGCCGTTGATGATCACGTTCGTTCTAATCCATATTTGAATTATCAATACTTTTTATCACTAATTGCGTTCGGTCATATTTTACAAATTTTAATCCTTATGGTTGCAATGTGGGCATTTGGTATTGAATTTAAAAAAGGTACAACTAAAAAATGGCTTAAATCAGCAAATGGGTCTATAATCATTGCGACACTAGGTAAAATTACTCCATATTTTTTGGTTTTTGCTTGTGATTTTGCAGTAATTTATTTTATGTACTTTGTTTTGTTCAATTCACCATTTAGCGGTAATTTCTTTATGGTAGTTGTTTCAACACTGTTATTTATCTTTACGGTATTATGTTTGGGCGCATTATTTATGTCTATAAACGGTAATTTTAGATATTGTTTGAGTAATGCAGCATTTTATTCTGCAATGGGTTTTGCATTTGCTGGGGTTACTTATCCAGTTATGGCAATGCCTTTATTTGCAAAGATTTACAGCGCATCTTTACCGTTGAGTCATTATATTAAAATTCTATTAAATCAAACAATGAGAGATTTACCTGTTGTTTATGATTTACAAAATATATTTGC
>CAVCIU010000049.1:0-12119 GCA_963602355.1 Methanobacteriaceae archaeon | reverse complement strand
TAACCCTTTTCAGTTTTCACAAAATAGTCTTTATATTTTTCTAAAACATTTTTAAATTCTTTTTCAAAATCAAAGTTATAAATACGTTTTATTTTACTAACATCAATACCAGAAGCCTTTCTAAAACCCAAAAATATTTCTTCTTCAAGTCTTTCATCTTTAGAAAGAGTCGTTCCAATTTCATATTCTAGAGGATTTTTAATGTAATCTTTTAAATTAGTTTTGTTAGAATATCTTATCATACCGTCAAAGCCGTGAGAAGCAACACCAAAGCCGTAGTACGAATTGTTATCCCAATAATTAAGATTATGACGAGAATTGAAGCCTTTTTTAGAAAAATTACTTATCTCATAGTGTTCAAACCCATTTTTAGGTAAAAAATCACACAAAAATTCGTACATATCAGCCTGTAAATCTGAATCTGGCAAATTTTTAGGCATATTTTGTACAAATTTACACCCTTCATCAATTTTTAAACCATAAAAAGAAATATGTTTAATCGGAAGAGTAACAGCCTTCTCAATATCAGCCATAAATTTTTCCATAGTTTGATTTGGAAGTCCGTAAATAAAATCTATAGAAATATTTTCAAACCCAACGTTTTTAGCAATTTCAAGCGCATTTAAAGCTTCCACTGCAGTATGACGACGACCGATAATTTTTAGAATTTCATCATCAAAGGTTTGAACACCCATGCTCAAACGATTTACACCGCAAGAAAAAATACCTTTTAAAAATTCTTCTGTGATATCGTTAGGATTTGCTTCAATCGTGATTTCTGCATCATCTTCAAAATCAAACATATCAACAATTGATTTAACTTGTTCTACGTTCATCAAAGATGGTGTACCACCACCAATATAAAGAGTATTCAGCCTTTCTCCACTATAAAAATGTTTAATTTCGTTTTTTAAAGCAATCAAATATTCCTCTAAAAAATCAACCGTCTCGAAAGACGTAAATGAACAATAGTTGCATTTAGATTTACAAAAAGGTATATGAATATAAGCATTCTTAGGCATTTTTAAATAATTCTTTATTTAATTCACTTGCAACTTCAAACGCAGAACATTTATCAGTTAAGCATTCTCTAACTTCACCCAACGCATTAATTGTTTCTTGTCTATGTTCAGCATCATACAAATATCTTTCAATTTGATAAGCCATTTTTGCAGGCGTAACGCCAACTTGCAAGAATTCTGGCACAATATCTTTACCAGTAATAATATTAGGCAAAGAAGCCTTATCAATACATCTAACTAAAAGATACACAAGATAGAAGAACCAAGGACCTTTGTATGCAATAATCATTGGAGTTTGATACAAAGCAGCTTCAAGAGCAACTGTACCTGATGCTAAAATCAAAGCGTCAGAAACACTCAATAAAGCTTGATTTTCACCTTTAATAACCTTAAAATCTGTATCTTTTAAATATTTGTCAAACACATCGTCTTTTAAATTTGGCGCATGCGAAATACAAAACTGTAATTCAGGGTGTTTGTTTTTCAAATATTTTGCAGTCTTAATAAAAAGATTTGCTAAAAATTTAAGTTCAAAAACTCTTGATCCTGGAAAAACTGATACAAGTTTTTTATTCACATCTAGCCCATGTTTTGCAAAAAATTCTTCTCTATTTGCTTTTTCCGGAAGTTGTTTTACAAGTGGGTGCCCAACATAAGTGTTATCTATTGAATAAGTATCGTACATTTGTTTTTCAAATGGAAAAATGCAAAATACTTTATCAACATATTTTTTTATTTTTTTAATACGGTATTTTCTGCTAGCCCAAACTTGAGGTGGAATATAATAAAATACCTTAATTCCTTTACCACGAATATGTTTAGCAATTTTTAAGTTAAACACACCGTAATCAATCAACAAAACCGCATCAGGTTTGTAATCATTCAACAAATAATCAACAAGATTTTTACCTAGTTTCAAGTGATTAATAATGATTTGTGGAGTTAGTCCCATTGCAGACATTTTAGAATGATTAGCAAAAAGTTTAACACCTTCTGCCTCTAACTCTTCACCACCAATACCTTCAATCTGAATATCTGAATTCATTTTCTTTAATTCACGAACAACTCTTGTTGCGTGCATTTGACCAGAATATTCGCCAGTAATGATAAATAATTTTTTCATTCTTAAACCGCCATAATAACGATATTGTTTTTGTTTGCAAAATCAACAACTTCTTTTTGGTTAACAATAATTGTTTTATTTGCTTCAAGCGCAATCAAAGAAGCTTTGTATTTTTTCATAACTTTTAATGTATTCAAGCCAATTGCAGGAATATCAAATCTGTTATCTTGAGAAGGTTTAGCAACTTTAACGATTGTAGCGCCTTTTTTAGCAATTTTTGCGCCACGTTCAATACATCTGTCTGTACCTTCAATAGCTTCAACCGCCATAACCATTTTATCTTTAATAACAACAGATTGACCTACATCAAGTCTGCCCATTTCTTTTGCCATGTAAAAACCGTAATCTACATCTTCTTTTTGAGCATCTGTAGGTTGAACTTTACCTAAAACACCTGCAGGAATCATACAATTTTTGATAAAAATAGTTTGGTCTAAAATTGTGATACCAAGTTTTTCCATTTCTTCAATGATTAAAAGCATAACTTGATCATCATTTAATCTTTTTACTTTGCCCATTAATTCAATAACTCTTGAATCAATCATGGCAGGTCTTTTTAATAATAAACCTTTGTGAACTTTACCTAAGAAAGTTAATTGTTTAACGTTTTCGTCTTTTAAAGTTTTTTCGATTTTAGAAACTTGTAATGGTGAGTATGAGTAAACTTTTGAACAATATTTTTTCAACTCTTTGCAATTATCACTAGAAAGTGAAATACAAACAACTTCAAAACCGTTTTCTTTCGCATATTTAGCCATTTGAACAGGTAAAGAACCATCACCTGCAACTAAAGCTTGTTTATTTTCTAATTCAATAGTCATACATTTTCCTCATACTTCTTTTGTAGTGATTATAACACAACCAAATTGATTTGTTAAATTGAATAAAATACTTATGCTAAATTTTGTATAGTTTGCATGTTTCAAGCCCCATATTTATCCTTGAAGTGGTAAAATATTTATATAAAGGAAAAGTAACGAAAAAGAGGTATAAATTATATGGAAAGACAAAGACCAGAAGAAGTTGCTAGCAATATTCGTAACAAGAATTTTGAAGAAGTGCAACACAACTTTACAGCAGAACAAGCTAAAAACGAAGCATCAAGATGCTTAAACTGTAAAAATCCTAGATGCGTACAAGGTTGTCCTGTAAATATTAACATTCCAGCATTCATTCACGAATTAAAAGAAGGTAATTTAGATGGCGCTGGTGAAGTGATTAGACAATCAAGCATGCTTCCTTCAGTATGCGGTAGAGTTTGCCCACAAGAAAAACAATGCGAAGGCAATTGTGTTTTAGGTATCAAAGGCGAAGCTGTTGCAATCGGTGCTTTAGAAAGATATGTTGGAGACAACACTAAAGCTAAAGAAGTAGAAATTAAAGAAACTGGTAAAAAAGTTGCAATCGTTGGTTCTGGTTGTGCAGGTATTACAGCAGCTGCTGACCTTAGAAAAGCAGGTCATAAAGTTGTTGTATTTGAAGCTCTTCACAAATTAGGCGGTGTATTAAGATATGGTATTCCACCTTTCAGACTACCAAGAACAGTTTTAGATAGAGAAATTGAATCATTGAAAAAAATGAACGTTGAATTCAAGAAAAACGTTATCGTTGGTAAATCAATCACTATCAAACAACTTAAAGAAGACGGATTTGATGCAATCTTCTTATGCTCAGGTGCAGGTCTTCCAAAAATGTTAAACATTAAGGGTGAAAACCTAAACGGTGTATATTCAGCAAACGAATTCTTAACACGTGTAAACTTAATGCATGCTAATGATGAAAACACACCAACACCATTAAGAGTTGGTAAAAAAGCAGCTATCATCGGTGGTGGTAACGTTGCAATGGACGCAGCAAGAACTGCAAAAAGAGTTGGCTTTGACGAAGTAACTATCGTTTACAGAAGAACAGAAGCTGAACTTCCAGCAAGACTTGAAGAAATCAGACACGCAAAAGAAGAAGGTATCGTATTTAACTTACTTCGTTCACCAGCAGAAATCTTAGGTGAAGAAGGTTACGTTAAAGGTTTAGACCTTGAAATTATGGAACTTGGAGAACCTGATGCTTCTGGCAGAAGAAAACCTGTTCCAACTGGTAAACACGAAGTTATGGATATCGATACAGTTATCGTAGCTTTAGGGACTGGTCCAAACCCAATTATCCAACGTTCAGCAGCACAAGATGCTTTAAATCTTGATTGCGATAACAAAGGTTATATCATCATTAACGCAGAAACTGGTAAAACAAGTATTGATGATATCTTTGCAGGTGGCGACGTAGCTCCAACAGGACCTTCAACAGCAATCAATGCTATGGGTGCTGGTAAAAAAGCAGCGAAAGCTATTAACGAAATGTTGAAATAATTATTTTAAACATAAAATTAAAAAAGAGTAGTTTTTCAACTACTCTTTTTTATACCTAATAAAGTAGGTTGGCGAGTTGATGAAATCAACTCGCCACCCATTTAACATTAATTAGTTTATATCTTTATATGAACCTGTTCTCTTATCTGTATAAGTTGTATGTAACAACTCGTGTGCCTTATGAGAATTTGGTTTTTCCAAATCCTCTTTATAAATTCTGATGATATCTGGGTTTTCGTGAGAATGTCTCAATGCACGATGTGCATCTTCTTCGTAAAGACCTTCAGCACGTTCAACCTTTGTTTGTGCGCTTTCGCAACTTCTTGGTTGACCGCCACCGTTTACGCAACCTCCTGGGCAAGCCATAACTTCTAGTAATTGGAAGTTAGCTGTACCATTTTTAATTTCTTGGATTGCTTTTTCAGCCTCTTTCAAAGTAGAAACAACTCTAACAACTACGTGAGTTCCTTTGATATCAAGTTCAACAGTTTTTGAACGAGAATTAATATCAACGCCACGCATTTCTTTAATATCGTCGTTTGCAATGTTTTCACCTGTTACAAAGTAGTAAGCAGTTCTTGCAGCAGCTTCAGCTACACCACCAGATGCACCAAAAATTGTACCTGCACCTGTATACTCACCGAATGGAGAATCTGCTTTTTCTTCTTTTAATGATGCAAAATCAATACCTGCTGATTTAATCATTCTTGCAAATTCTTGTGTTGTTAAAACAACATCTGTTTCAGGTTTGCCATCACGCATTAACTCTTCACGAGTTCTTTCATATTTTTTAGCAGTACAAGGCATTACTGATACGACTGCAATATTTTCTTTTGTGAAACCTTCGTGATATTTAGGTAAAAGTTCTTTTACAACTGGTGAAAGCATACCTTGTGGAGATTTACAAGTTGATAAATGATTTAACATATCAGGGTGTTGTGTTTCCATATATCTAACCCAAGCAGGACAGCAAGAAGTAAACAATGGAAGGTTTTCACCTTTTGTTAATCTACCTACAAACTCAGTAGCTTCTTCCATAATAGTCAAATCAGCTGTGAAGTTTGTATCAAAAATTAAGTCAAAGCCTAATTTTCTCAAAGCTGAATAGATTTTACCAATTGTATTTTCGCCAGCTTTTAGACCAAACATTTCACCCAATGCAACACGTACAGCCGGTGCAACTTGAACAACAACTTTCTTTTCAGAATCATTAATCAAGTCCCAAACTTTTTCAACATCAGATTTAATAGTCAAAGCGCCAGTTGGGCAAACTGATTGACATTGACCGCAATAAACACAATCAACTTCTGAAAGTTTTCTACCGTTCATTGGTTGAACAACTGTTTTAGAACCACGATTTGCGAAACCTAAAACAGCATGCCCTTGGAATTCGTTACAAGCTCTAACGCAAGCACCGCAAAGAATACATTTGTTAGGATCTCTAACGATTGATGGATTAGAATCATCAATTTCTAACATATCTTCTTTTTTCATTGAAGGATATTTAATGCTTCTAACATCATATTCTTCTGCGTATCTTTGTAAATCACAATTTCCAGATTTTTCACAAGTTGTACACTCTCTGTCGTGATTTGCTAATAACAATTCTAAAATTGTTTTTCTAATTTTTCTAACTTTAGCTGAATGTGTAAAGATTTTAATACCAGCTCTTGGAGGCATTGTACAAGAAGCTTGAATACCTCTGCCTTCTTGTTCTACAACGCACATTCTGCAAGCACCGAATTGACTCAATTCTGGTCTATCGCAAAATGTTGGTACGTTAAATCCGTTATTTCTAATAACTTCTAAAACCGTTTTTTCATCGGTAAATTCAACCTCTTGATTATTTATAAATAATGTTTTTTTATCACTCATTGATTTTATCCTTATACTTTTAACTAATTTAATACAATTGCCTTGAATGGGCAGTTTGATGCGCAAGCACCACATTTGATACATTTTGCTTGATCAATTTTGTGAGCTTCTTTAACTTTTCCTTCAATAGCTCCAACAGGGCAGTTTCTTGCACATTTTGTACAACCTTTACATTTATCAGCATCGATTGTATATGTTTTAAGAGCTTTGCAAACACCAGCAGGACATTTTTTGTCTTTGATGTGAGCAATATATTCATCTCTAAAGTATTTCAATGTTGAAAGTACAGGATTTGGAGCAGATTTACCTAAACCACATAAAGAACCTTCTTTAATAACTTTTCCAAGTTCTTCTAATGTATCTAAATCTTCCATTGTGCCTTCACCATGAACGATTTTTTCTAAGATGTGCAACATTTGTTTAGTACCTTCACGGCAAGGAGTACATTTACCGCAAGATTCGTGCTGAGTAAAGCTCATAAAGAAACGAGCAACTTCTACGATACAAGTGTCTTCATTCATAACAACAAGACCGCCTGAACCAACCATTGCGCCTACTTTTGTAAGTTGGTCATAATCCATTGCCATATCTAGATGTTCTTCTGTTAAACAACCACCAGAAGGTCCACCGATTTGAACAGCTTTGAATTTTTTACCATTTCTAATACCGCCACCTAAATCAAATACGATTTGTCTTAAAGTTGTATCCATAGGAACTTCTATAAGACCAGTGTTATTAACTTCACCAGTTAAAGCAAATGTTTTAGTACCTTTAGAAGTTTCTGTACCCATTGCACTGAACCATTGAGCACCATTAGTAATAATCAATGGAACATTTGCAAATGTTTCAACGTTATTTAAAAGTGTTGGACGTTTGAATAAACCACATTCTGCCATGTGAATATTTTTAGGTCTTGGCATACCTCTTTCGCCTTCAATTGAAGCAATAAGAGCAGATGATTCACCGCAAACGAATGCGCCAGCACCTTCTTTGATATGAATTTCAAATGAGAAGTTTGTTCCCATTATATTTTTACCTAAGTAATGTTTTGCTTCAGCATCTGCGATAGCTTTTCTTAAACGTTTAATAGCAAGAGGATATTCTGCACGAACGTAGATATAACCTTCATCAGCACCAATTGCAAAAGCTGCAACAGCCATACCTTCTAATAATTTGTGAGGATCACCTTCCATTACAGATCTATCCATGAATGCACCTGGATCACCTTCATCACCATTACAGATTACGTAAGATTTTCCGCCACGATGTTGGTAAACACTTCTCCATTTTCTACCAGTTGGGAAGCCACCGCCACCTCTACCTCTTAAACCAGAGTCTTCAATTTCTTTAATAACAGCTTCTTGGTCATCTTCTTTTAAAACTTTTGCCAATGCTTCATAAGCACCAACAGCAATTGCTTCTTCAATAGATTCTGCATCAATATGACCACAATTTTTTAAAGCTGTACGAGTTTGTTTTGCATAAAAATTAATTTCTTCTGGTTTTTGAACAGATTGTTTTGTTGCAGGATCAACATACAAAAGTCTTTCAACAGGTTTTCCACCTACGATATGAGAATTAAAGATTTCTTCTACATCTTCAACCTTAACTTTTACATAAGCAGTGTGTTGGTCTGGTAAAATTACCAAAACACCCTGTTCACAAAAACCATGACAACCTGTAGGTACAACCGTTAATTTATCATGATTAGACAAAGTTGAAACATTAGTGCCCAAGTCTCTAAATCTTTGCATAACTTTTTCAGAACCATTAGCGACACAACCTGTACCACCACAAACAAGAACTCTATAACCTTGTTCTTTTACGTGTTCTTGAGCAATTTCTTGCTCTTTTTTAATATCTATATTTAATTCCATTATTTATTTTCCTCCTCAAGAATTGTGTCAATAACTACTTTAATAGCATCAGCTGTCATTTGAGGATAAACTTTACCATTTACAACAACTACTGGAGCCAAACCACAAGCACCTAAGCAACTAACTGTTTCAAGAGAAAACAATCCGTCTTGAGTTGTGAATTTGCCGTCTTTTAAATCTAATTTTTCTTTAATAGCATTCAATACAGGCATTGAACCTCTTACGTGGCAAGCTGTACCGTCGCAACATCTAATTTCATATTTACCTTTTGGATCCAATGAAAATTGAGCATAAAATGTAGCAACACCAAATACAGTAGCAGGTGATAAGCCCTCAATTTTTGTACCAATGTAGATAATTGCATCTTCTGGAACATATCTATAAACTTCCTGTACTTTTTGCAACATTGCAATTAAATGAGATTTATCACCACCACAGTCAGCGATAATTTTATCTAACACAGCAATGTCAACTTTTTTTTGACCATCAGTTGTCATTCTTAAATCTCCTTTATACTTCTAATAGATTTATGCAGAAAATCTATGTTGTGATAAACATCACGAATAAATATGCATGTTTCAATTATCGTATAGACAAGATTTAAAAGCAAGCGCAAAAACACTATTTATCAATATTTCTTAAAAAATCAATCACTTGGTTTAGAGCATTCCCCCTGTGTGAAATCTTGTTTTTTTCATCTTCTGAAAGCTCAGCCATAGTTAAATCGTGATTTTTTGGTAAAAATATTGGGTCATATCCAAAACCATTTACACCTTTTTGCTCTTTAACAATTTCTCCGTGGCATTCACCTAATGCTTTAAAAATAATATCGCCGTTTTCGTTTAATAATGTCATTGCACAACAGAATTTTGCTTTTCTATCAGTTTTATCCTTCATGCAATCAAGTAATTTATCAATCTTTTCTTGTTGAGTTCCGGCAAATCTGCTTGAATACAACCCAGGTGCACCATCTAGTGCATCGACACAAAGACCTGAATCATCTGCTAGAGTCATTTTATGCGTTAAATCGTTTGCAGCTTTTGCTTTTATATAAGAGTTTTCAAAAAATGTACTTCCGGTTTCTTCTGGATTGAACTCTTTCGGAGGCAAGATAAATGTTACGTCTAAACCTTCACATATTTTTTGAACCTCTTGTAATTTATGCGGATTGTTTGTTGCTAAAACGATTTCCATTCTACACTCCAAATCTTCTATTTCTTTTATTAAATTCTAAAATAGCCTTAATCAATTCTTCTTCATCAAATTCTGGCCAGAATTTATCAGTAACGTAAAATTCAGAATACGCAATTTGCCATAAAAGATAGTTTGAAATTCTCATCTCACCACCTGTTCTCACCAATAAATCAGGGTCAGGCATTGATTTTGTATAAAGTTCTTTTGAAATTAATTCTTCTGTAATTTCGTCTTCTTTATAACCAGCTTTGACAATATTTTTAACCGCATGTACAATTTCATCACGTGCGCCATAATTCAAAGCAATGTTTAATTTTACACCAGTATTATTTTTAGTTTTTTCTTCTGCATTTTTTAATGTTTCTCTCAACATTGGACTTAATTTTACAGTATCACCTAAAAAACTAATCACTACATTTTCATCGTATAATTCAGAGATTTCGTTATCCAAAGTTGATTTGATTAAACCCATTAAAAAATCAACTTCTTCTTTTTTTCTATTCCAGTTTTCTGTAGAAAACGCATACACAGTCAAGTATTCAATACCATACTTATCGCAATTTCTAACAGTATTTTTTAAAGCTGTAACACCTTTTTTATGACCAAATGCCGAAGGCAAGTTTCTCTCCTTTGCCCAACGTCTATTACCGTCCATAATTACAGCCAAATGTTTAAATTCGTTTACTTTTACTATTTCTTTAATTTTTTCTTTTTCAATCATTTCCATAGCAAACATTTTATATTAAAAATCATAATTTGTACACATATAAAGTATTTTGTGATAAATTTAAAGAATGATAAACCTATTAATATTGTTTGTTCTAACAAAAAGAGAACTTACAATGTACAAAATTTCAAAATATATCAAGGATTATTTTAGAGCCTATATGAACCCGAGTTTTGGCTCTATAAAACCTGCACTTAAAGTCCTTGAAGAAAAAGGCTTTATTGAATCAAGAAAATCACTTTCAGAAGGTGGCAAACAGTACGGGTACTACACAATCACACAAGCTGGTAGAGAAGAATTAAAAAAACAAATTCTTATGCCAATTTCTAAAAACCCAGTACAATTTTTTGCAAATGCAAATATAAAAATTTCTTGCGCATCATTTCTTGATAGAAAAGAAGTCGCAGACTTATTATTCGACATAAAATCTATGGCTGTGGAACACAAGTTCCAAGCAGAAAATATATTAAACGACGACTACACTCCAAATACGTTCTATGGTAAAGTCGTTTTAGATAATACAATTAAACAATATGATAATTTTATAGAATTTATCGAAAGTTTGGAAAAAGAAAATGGCAAAAATTAGTGGTGTAAAAGAAAATTCAATAGCTGAAGAGCTTGAAATCGTTGAAGGCGACGAGCTTATTAGCATTGACGGAATAGAATTGAAAGATTCTATCGATTACAACTTTTACACAAAAGCCGAAGAATTAACTATTTTAATAAAAAAACAAAATGGCGAATACGAAGAAATTGAACTAGAAAAAGATTTTGACGAAGATTTAGGGCTTATTTTTGAAAGCGCTGTTTTCGACAGAATTAAACCTTGCATGAACAAATGTATTTTTTGTTTCGTTGACCAACAGCCAAAAGGCTTGAGAGAAACACTATACATAAAAGATGACGATTACCGCCTTTCATATCTTCAAGGTACTTATATCACAATGACAAACCTTAAAGACGAAGATAGAGAACGTATTTCAAAACTTATGCTTGGACCTTTGTATGTTTCAGTTCAAACAACAAATCCAGAGTTAAGAGTTAAAATGCTAAGAAATCCAAATGCGGCAAATATTATGAACGACTTGAAATGGCTAAAAAAATGTCAAATTCCTATCCATTGCCAAATCGTTCTTTGTCCTGAATACAATGACGGCGCAGAATTGGAAAGAACTCTTTCTGATTTGTCAAAATTTAAAGATATAATTCTTTCAGTCGCAATCGTTCCTGTGGGTTTAACTCAATACAGAACTAAAGAACTTAAACCTGTAACAAAAGAGGTTGCAGAAAAAACTATTGAAATTTCTTCAAAATATAAAAAAGTTTGCTGTTCAGATGAATTCTTTATTTTGGCTAATAAACCTATTCCTGACACAAAATATTATGGAAACTTTTCACAATTAGACGACGGAGTAGGTTCATTGAGATATTTATTAGACAATTTCTATAAATTAAAATTGCCTAAAAAAATCAAAAAGCCTTTGAAGGTAATCTTTGCCACATCTTATGCTGCAAAAATAGCTTTTGAAGAAATATCAGAAGTCTTAAACAAAATAGAAAACTTTGAAACAAAGGTTACTCCAGTAAAATCAACTTATTGGGGAAATACTATTACAGTTGCAGGCTTGATAACTTCTCAAGATTTGATTAACACAATAAAAGACGAAGAAGCTGATTATGCAATAATTTCATCTATTATGCTAAAAGCATTTACACATACCTTCTTGGACGGAAATACAGTCGAAGATGTTGAAAAAGCAACTGGTAAAAGATTATTTATCATAAACGATAATTATTCAATAAAAGAATTAATTGACTTTTTGAAAGAAAATTATTAAATATAAACTACCCCCTAAGAAAAGGAAAAGCCACCTTTTTTCAGGTGGCAGACTAACACACTTTTTACACTTTTCTTTGAATTTAACGAGGATATTA
>CAVCIU010000048.1:0-12205 GCA_963602355.1 Methanobacteriaceae archaeon | reverse complement strand
TTGTATTATGTGCTATAATTTTTTTATGCACGATAAAGAAGAAGAAAAAAAAGTTATAAGATTATTAAAAACTGCAAAAGGTCAAATTGACGGTCTTTTAAAAATGATTGAAGAAGATAGATATTGCGTTGATATCAGCACTCAAATTATCGCTACAACATCTATCCTTAAAAAAGTTAACCTTGAAATACTTTCTGGGCACATGAACCATTGCGTAAAAGATGCTTTTGAAAATAATTGCGCAGATAAACAAGAAAAACTTGATGAAGTAGTTACTATATTAAACAAGCTATTAAAATAATTCGCCGTCTGATTTTAAATAACTTTACAAGTTATCTCTCTTTGTATTGAAATTTTTTTGTTTATGCTACTATTTTAAAGTAGGTAAAAGGAGAAAATTATGAAACAATACGAATTATTAACAATCTTCAGACCGAATTTAGATACAGATGAAATCGAAAAATTAATCGAAAAATTCGACGAATCTCTATCAGCTCTTGACGTTAAAGTTGTTTCAAGAGACAAAATCGGCAGAAAAAAATTAGCTTATGACATCAAAAACTTCAGAGACGGTTACTTTGTAAACCAAATCGTAACTATCCCTGCTCAAAACATTTCTGAATTGAAAACTCAAATGAAACACAACGAAAACATTTTGAGAACTATGTTCATGGAATGTGCAAAAGAAACAGTTAACGCATAAGGAAATTAAAAATGACATTAGCAAAAGCAGTTGTAACAGGTTATGTTTACAGAAATCCAGAAAAAAGATTTACTCAAAATAACGTTTCAGTTTCAGCCTTTGTTCTAAACATTGGCGACAAAGACGAAATGCTTATCAGAGTTATCTCTAAAAGAACAGCACTTAACGATTTAATCGAAGAAATCTCTAAAGGTGATAAAGTTCTTGTTGAAGGTAGATTGCAAATCGCTAATGTGAAATCAGATGACGGTTCTGAAAGACGTATTTACGAAATTGATGCAAATGCTATTGAAAGAATGTCAGCTGATGCAGTAAGTTCTTCTAAAGCAACTAGCAACAACGACGAAATCGTTAAGTTCGCAGAAGAAGAATTCGTTGATGAATTGATTTCAGAAGATGAAATTCCATTTTAATAGTTATTATTAAACAATTACAAACGAAAGGAAAAATAAAAATGGCAAAACAAGATATGGACAAAAAAAAGAAAAAATGTTGCAGTTTTTGTGCAGATAAAGTTGATCACATCGATTACAAAGACGCAGCAAAATTAAAAAGATATTTAACAGAAGCTGGTAAAATCATTCCTAGAAGAGTTACAGGTAACTGTGCTGAACACCAAAGAATGGTTGCTAAAGCTATCAAAAGAGCTAGAGAAGCAGCTATTATCAGCTACGTATTTGATTAATTCGTATTGAAACAATACAATTTTATTGTAGGTATTTAAGACAAAAAGGTATATTATGAGTAAACAACGAATCGCAGTAATTGGATGTGGTATGTGGGGTAGAAATATCGTTAGAAATTTCTACAACTTAGGTGTGCTTGACACTGTTTGTGATATGGACGAAGAACATTTAAAAATGGTTACAGACCAATATGACGGTGTTAAAGTTACTAAAGACTACAAAGAAGTTCTTAACAACCCTGAAATTACTAGCGTTATCGTTGTTACTCCTAGTCATACCCACTTTAAATTAGTAAAAGAATTTCTTGAAGCTGGTAAAAATGTTTACGTTGAAAAACCAATTTCAACAGTAGCTCAAGAAGCTAGAGATTTGACTGACCTTGCTAACAAAAAAGGTCTTGTATTGATGGTTGGTCATTTATTGTTGTATCACCCAGCAGTTAACAGATTAAAAATGTTAATCGACGAAGGTGAATTGGGCGAAATTGTTTATGCTCAAAGCGACAGATTGAATGTTAACTATTTCAAAAACGACAGAAGTGTTATGTGGGATTTAGCTCCACACGATGTTTCTCTTGTTAGCTACGTAACTTCTAAAAACCCTGTTAGAGTTATCTCTGCAGTTGGTTGCAGTAGTGAACGTAACGAAATCATGGATATCACTCATATCACTCTTGAATTTGAAGGCGGTATGATTGGTCAAATTTCTGATAGCTGGATTACTCCTAAAAAGCATGTTACCCTTTTAGTTCGTGGTACTAAGAAAACTGCGATTTTAGATGATACAGTTATGGAAAATAAATTACAAATTTTTGATAACTATGCTAACAATTCTGTTGATATTAAATTAGATTATTTGGAAATTGAACCTCTTAAACTTGAATGTCAACACTTTATCTCTTGTTGCGAAAACGGTGGTAAAGCTCGTACAGACGGTGAAAACGGTTACTGCGTAGTTAAAATTTTAGAAGAAGCTGAAAAAGTTATGATTGGTGAAAAAATGGTTGAACTTTTAGACAATCACAACTTTGCTCTTTCTAGATTAAAGCAATAATTAATGTATAAATGTTTTTATATATTATGCGGTTGCCTTTGGGGGTATGAATGGGTAATATTTTAAATAATTCTATAAATTGGTTAAAGAAATCATCTGCTAATATTGTAAGTATTGGTAGAATATTTTTCGTGTTCATCGCAGTATATTTAATTGTTACTCACGACACAACTCAAAGCTTTTTCGTTACAAAACAAATGGCTAAAGAAGCAGGTGTTGCTTATTATTGGGCTTTTGTTTGTACAATTTTAGCTTTTGCATTAGACGGTTTAGACGGATATCTTGCTCGTAAATTTAATGCCTCTTCAAAATTAGGCGCAACTCTTGATATTATGGGTGATAGAATTGCTGAATACTCATACTGGATTTTATTTGCAGTTATGGGTTGGATTTCAATTGTATTCCCTTTAATCGCAATTATCAGAGGGGTTGTTGTTGACGGTATCAGAAGCGTTGCCGCAAGTTATGGTTACACTGCTTTCGGTGCTAAATCTATGCAAGATGACCCAATCGCTAAATTTATTTGTTGCTCTAAATTTATGAGAATTTGGTACGCAGTAGCTAAAGTTGGTGCATTTATGCTAATCATTTTATACAATGTACCTTCTATGGATCACGATGTTTCTGTATTCTGGCAAGTATTTGCTTACATCTTTACAGAAATGGCAATTCTACTTTGCGTTCTTAGAGGTTTACCAGTAGTTTATGAATCTAAGAAATTCTTCAAAGATGCTGCTGAAGAAACTTCTGATAAAGTTGAAGAAAGTGTTAATCAATAAATTATGACTACTGATAAAGGTATAAAATCTTTTAATATTGTCCTTGTAGAACCAGAAATTCCACAAAATACAGGTAATATTATTAGATTGTGTGCTTGCTCTAAAGCTAATTTATACCTAGTTGGACCTATCGGTTTTTCATTGACTAGTAAATACTTAAAACGTTCTGGTCTTGATTATCATGATTTTGTTGATGTTCATAGAGTTGTTTCACTAGAAGAATTGTGGGAAAAAAATCCTAATTCTAATTTCTTCTACTTTACAACAAAGACTAATAAAGAACATTATACTGCACCTTATAAAGAAGGTGATTTCTTAGTTTTTGGTCCAGAAACAAGAGGTTTAGACGAGAAACTTTTAGAAGAAAAACATGAAAATTGTTATACAATTCCAATGATTGAAAACAGAAGAAGTTTGAATTTATCAAACTCTGTTGCAATCGTTTTGTATGAAGCTATAAGACATACTTATGGAGCTTAATTTAAAGTGGATTTACACTTACCGATAAGAGAAGAAAAATCGCATAAGGGAACTTTTGGCAAAGTTCTAAATATTGCAGGTAGCGGAAATTATTCTGGTGCTGCATATTTGTCTAGCATGTCTGCATTAAAAGTTGGCTGTGGATATGTTACTCTTGCGAGTATACCTTCTGTATTGTTGAGAGTCGCATCAATGACTCCGGATATTGTTTGCGTTCCTGTTGGTGAAATTAAGTCTCAGCTTTCTAAATTTGATGTGTTTTCTTTAGGTTCTGGGCTTTCTCAAGAACCTGGTGCAATTTTAATGTTTAAGGCTATTCTTTCTGACTTGAAGGATACTGATAAGCCTGTAATTATTGATGCGGACGGTTTGAATATTATTTCAAAATTCCCGAAAATAAAATTACCTCAAAATGTTATTTTTACTCCTCATGTTGCAGAGGCTTCAAGACTTTCTGGACAAAAAGTTGAGGATATTTTGAGAAATCCAAGATTTACAGCTAAAAAAATTACAGAAAAATATGGTTGCACAACTGTTCTAAAATCGCATAAAACGGTTGTTTGCTCTAAAGATGAAAAGATTTATACGAATAATACTGGTAATTCTGCACTATCAAAAGCCGGCACGGGTGATGTTTTATGTGGAATGATAGCAGGATTTTCTGCGCAAAAAATGGAACCATTTGAGGCTGCAAGTTTAGCCGTTTATTTACACGGAAGAGCTGGTGAGATTGCAAGCGAAGAATTAACAGAATATTCAGTACTTGCCTCTGACTTGTTAAAATATATTCCAATGGCTATAAAAGAAATGTTAGTAAGTAATCTTTCCTAGAACAGTTCTGTGTTTTGCGCCTGTGCAAGAAGGTAAATTGTTTGGAATGTTGTAATATGTGCAATAACCCAACAATGCAAATGCCATAACTTCTTTAAAGTTATTTGAGATGCCATAATTTTCGTGAGTTTTTAATTCAACGTGTTTTGGAAGATATCTTCTTAGCATGTTCACAAGAGTTGGATTATAAGCGCCTCCTCCGCCTAGAATAACCTCGTCTATACTTGAATGAGTATAAACAAATCTCTCGTATGAAACAGCGATTGATTTGGCTGTGAGAGCTGTTAGAGTAGCAATAATATCTTCAGGTTTTTCTGGCGCAATTCTAAGAGCATTTTCTATGTATTGAGCAGAGAAATATTCTCTTCCAGTCGTTTTAGGAGGCTCAATTAGATAATATTCGTCTTCTAATAATAGATTTAACCAGTTGTCAGAAATATTTCCTTCAAGGGCAATTCTGCCGTCTTTGTCGTACTCTTTATTAAAGAATTTGCGCATACAATAATCGATAAGCATGTTTCCAGCACCATTATCAAAACCGTATGTGTCATAGTCGTTCAATATAACTGTGGAATTTGAAATTCCTCCAATATTTTGGACGATAATATTTTTCTTTAAAGGTTTGAACCATTTTTCATCAGCAAAACAAACTAATGGCGCACCTTCACCACCTACTGCAATATCTTTTTCCCTAAAATTTGAGATTGTCATGCAATCAGTTCTTGCAGATATGATTGAAGATTCTCCGATTTGAAGAGTGCTATTTGCAGGCACATGGTAAATTGTTTGACCGTGTGATGCGATAAAATCAGGTTTACCGTGTTTTTTTATTAATTTATTTGCTCCAGCTGCAAAACATTCACCAATTACAAAATTCATTCTGCATAAATCTTGAATAGTTGCATCGGGTTTGTATAATTTGAAGATTTGTTCTTTTACGTTTTCTGGGTAAGGATAGTTTATGCCGTCAATAAGTTCTACTCTTAAATCAGGTGTAACTTTACAATATCCAACATCAATAGAATCTGTTGATGTTCCGCTCATTAATGATATAACATATTTTGTTTCTTTTTCGTCCATAAAAAAATTATAAAAAAAAACCTGCCTTTCGGCAAGTTTATGAGAAAACTATCCCTTTGTCCTCTCATGATTAAATTTTGTTTTTTATATTTCAACTATTTCTTATCTTTTATTCTGTAAAATCTTTTTCATATTGGGTTGAACCCTTTTGCCATCACTCCTTCGGCTGTGTAATAATCTAATCTTTTTCTTCTTCTAATACTTCGTCCGTTTCATTTGACATGTACATGCTAGTACTTTATTCCATGACTTACAAGTAAAATAATTTGTATAAATTTTTACAATAGACCATGCCCCCCAGTATCACTAAGACATGTTGGTTTTACAAAATTTAATGACGAAAATTTAATGAACTTAGATTAAATTTTTGCAATTTTTTGGTTGACAATTCAACGTTCAAGTGCATTGAGCATGCTCTTTTTCATGCTATTGTTCATTAAAGAATTTTGACATACTGATAGCTTTTTTAGGTAGTTCAATGTTAGAGAATAATGAATATTTATCTCCACTATCTACAAGATAAATTTTGCTATCTATTTTATTTAAAGTTTTTGAAATATCTTTGTTTCTTAATATTAGATAGCTTAAATCTTTTTTGTTATCTTTCAATAATTTATTTAATTCCTTAACTTCTTCGCTTTGTACAAAATATACATAATCAGAGCTTTCCATTAAAATGCTAGGTTTTACTGGAAGATTGTAAGTTATAAGTTTAATATTTTTATTTGTTGCATATTTTGCGTATCTTACAAGTTCATTTTCACCGCTGAAATAAAACATGTTAAAACCATGAACAACGGTGAATACTATTATGAAGAACATTGAAAATACGTAAGTTGTTAAAGTTGAAAGTACACTTTTATTTTTTAATTTTAACAACATCAAGATACTTACAAAATTTATACCAATGATAACAAAATTTTTGAATTTTTGTACGTGTTCGTACAAGTTTAGCGGTAAAAACATGTAAAAAAATGCAAGTGAGATTGTGCTCACAGTAAAGAAGGTTGCAAGAGTGTATGTTGAGAACGATACAACTTTCTTTTTGAACAATTCGTTTATATCAGAACCACACAAAAAGTATGTTGTTAATATTGTAGCTGATGGTATTAGTAATAGTATTGAATATATTGATTTTTCACTTAAAGATATGTACAACAAGATTAAGATAAAACTTGTTAAGCAGAAAAAGTTCAATTTTTGTTCTAATGTTATCAAGCTAAATCTAGTGCTGTTTTTAAGTCTTGCTATAGAGGTTTTTATTGTATTTATAACATATCCAATAAAGATAAAACTCCAAGGCATAAATGCTGGAATAAATAATAACAAATAATATATTAAATTTTTGAATAATAGTTTGAAATGAGGTATGTAGATATAGTTTTTAACAAAGCTAGTTCCAAATAATACGTACATTTCGTAATACCAAGGTAAAGTTATTGGTAAGAAAATTAACATACCAACTAAGAAATTAGTTGGTTTAAACATATTTTTTAAATTTTTAGAAAATATGTTGTAAATAATTAATATTAATAGTGGTAATATAATACCGATTAAACCTTTAACAAGGCAGGCAATAGCGCAAAATAAATAGAATGTCCACCAAAAATATTTAGTTTTGCTAGATTTTTCTTCTTGAATACTTGCATAAAAACCAAAGTATAATGCAGAAGTTAGTAAAAATGAAAAAGCAATTGTTAAAATTGCAATATGAGAAAGTAACAAATAAGATAAACTTGTTAAAAGTATGATTGATGAAGTTACACCAAACAATCTTGATACAAGGTTTTTCCCCATAAAATATGTAAAAAATACAAAGATTAACGAAATAATAGCATTCGGTAATCTAATGCTTAATTCATTACACATGCTGAATAATTGCATTGATTTTGCAATCAACCAAAAATATAATGGAGGTTTATCCAAAAATGGTTGCATGTTTAATATTAAAACTTTGAAATCGTCAGTTGCAAAAATATTCTTAGATATTGATGCAAACATTGCTTCAGAGTTATCTAATATTGGATAAAAATCTATACCAAAGAACAAAAAAAACGAGCATAACAAAGTTAGCAAACTAAGTGCACAAAATTCTGGGTGTTTTTTTATAAATTCTTGCATTATATTTATCCGATTATGTTATAATGATTTGTACATGTATTTTAACATATAATTATTGATTGGACTAGATGATGAAACAATTTATAAAGACATTTTTAATATTTGTATTTACAATTATATTTTCAAACCAAATCGCTTATTCTAAAGATTTTAGATTTGTACAAATTACAGATTTGCATTACAAGAATGATGCAATTTCAGAAGAAAATTTTGATAAGATGATTAAGAATATTAATCAAACTAAAAATGTCGAATTTGTTGTTTTTTCTGGTGATAATACTAATGACTCAAAAAAAGAAGATTATATTAAATTTTTAACTCAAGCAAATACTTTGAATGTTCCATACTACGTAATCGTTGGAAACCATGATGTATTTAAAATGGGTGGTTTTTCTAAACAAGATTTTGTGAAGGTTGTTAGAGAATATAACAAAAATCAAAAAACTAGAAAAACAAATTTTGTGTTTAAATATGGAGATTTTGTTTTCCTTGCCGTTGATGGTGCAAGAGAAGTTATCCCAAGCCCTGGAGGATATTATAGAGATGATACTTTAGCTTGGGTTGATAAAATGTTGAAAAAATATGAAAAGAAAAATGTTATTATAGTACAACATTTTCCAATGAAATTACGTGGTACAGAACGAGATGCTTATAAAAACGATAGATATGAAGCTATTTTAGCTAAACATCACAACGTTAAAGGTATCTTTGCTGGACATTTTCACCAAAATGAAGAATACACAAAAGACGGTATTTTTTATTCTATAACAGGTCGTGCCTCAGGTGGCGATGCTGGTTATAAAGTTGTAGATATCGTTCAAGAAGAAAACCCTCAAACTCATAAAAAGGGTCTTAACTTCTATACTCAATTCGTATTCGTTAAAGATTTATAATCTAAATGATTTTTTTGAAATCTTTACCGCCAACAATTCTTAAGTGTCTTTCTTCGCCTTCGCCGATGCTTTGACTATTTAAATTGTGTTGTTCAACAAGTTCGTGTTGAAGTTTTCTGATATGTTGGTTTTGTGGTTGAAGTTCAATATCTTCACTGCCGTTTAAGATTTTGTTAATAGCAGCTTTAGCTTCATCAAGAGCTCTTTCTGCATCATCGCAGTAACCTTTTAATGCGTGTTCAGATTCTCTAATATCAAGAGCTTCTTTCATAACCTTTTGGATTTGAGCCATTGAATTTGTCTTGATAAAGAAGACTTGTAAACGGTAATCATTTGCAGTTGAAAGGATTTTTGCACCACTCTTTGCAAAGTTTTTGTGCGCAATTACAATGTCTGCATCATCAATGTTTCTTGTGATTTCAACGTTTAAATCTAATCTTTCAATGATTTTTTCTACAATGTTTCTTGAAACAGCGTATAGATAAATCTTTTTGAATTTCTTGTTTTCGTTAACATAATCTTTTCTGTTGAAAGAGAATTTTAACGAATCTTCTGCTGGCGCATTGTGATGTTGAGGATAAGCTGGGATTTCTTCTTCCTTCTTGTCTTCAACTTTTGGTGCTTCAACAGGTTTTTCTGGAAGTTGAATATCAACTTTTTCGCCAACTGTTGTAATTGGTTTTTTATCGTAAGTTTGGTCAACTTTTCTGATTTCTGGTCTGATTGGCCAACCTCTTAAAATGTAATCAACAGCTTCAGCTGTGTCTTTGTAGATTGCCAAAGTGTTTCTATCAATAATTTCAATTACGATATCAAATGTTGGTTGTTTTTCTCTTTCAAGAACTGTTTTTTGAGAACCACGTCTTTTAGCTTCGTCATCACCTAATGTTACTGATTGAATACCACCAACAAGGTCTGATAAAGCTGGGTTTTTGATTAAGTTTTCTAAGCTTTGACCGTGAGCAGTTGCGATTAACATAACACCACGTTCTGCAATTGTTCTTGCAGCTTGAGCTTCGGCTTCTGTACCGATTTCATCAACGACGATAACTTCAGGCGTATGGTTTTCAACCGCTTCAATCATAATATCTTTTTGGAACTCTGGTTGGCTAACTTGCATACGTCTAGCTTTACCAATAGCAGGGTGAGGAGTATCGCCATCACCTGCTATTTCGTTTGAAGTATCAACGATAACAACACGTTTTCCTAATTCATCAGCAACTAATCTTGAGATTTCTCTCAATTTAGTAGTTTTACCAACACCAGGTTTACCTAAAAATAAAATACTTTTTCCAGTCATAACATAATCTTTAATACAAGCAATAGTACCTGTTACGACTCTACCAACCCTGCATGTTAAACCTACAATTTTACCCTGTCTGTTTCTAATAGCACTAATTCTGTGCAAAGTTCCGGCAATACCAGAACGGTTATCTGACGTAAATTCTTGCAAATGACTAGTAATAAACTTAATGTCATCGTCAGTTATAGGTTCACACTCAATACAATCAATCTTGCCCTTATGGTGTCTAATCTCGGGAAGTCTACCTAAGTCCAGAACAATTTCAATAACATCGTTCATCTCGTCTGGGTTAAGGCGACTTGTTACCTTTGAAGGTAAAATTTCAATTAATCTCTGAAGATCACTGTGAAATTGGATTGTATTATTCATTTTTTTCCTTGGATTTTTGTATCTCCACTAATATTATGCCACCTTTTTTACAAATTTTAACAATTGTGTAAAAAGATACACTTAATATTTCTTTACACACATACACCTGCAGTTGAACTGTTTAATTCTCTACGAATATCATCAACTGTAACGTAGACTACTGGAGAGCTTTCGTCTTTTTTTAAGTAAACATCTTTTATTCCAGCTTGAACAATAAATCTTTTGCAAAGTATGCAAATCATTTGGTGTCCGTAAATGTACATTGTTGCATTTTTACATCTATCTTGTCCTGCTTGAATAATGGCATTTTGTTCTGCGTGAATAGAACGACAAGTTTCGTATCTTGTCCCAGAAGGAATGTTATTTTTTACTCTAAAACATTCACCTCTTTCCATACAAGACTCTACCTTAGAAGGAGTTCCGTTGTAGCCTGTAGCTTTGATTTTTCTATCTTCGCCAACAATAACGGCTCCGACTTGTGCTCTTATGCAGTTAGAACGAGTCGAACACATTTTAGCTAAGTCTAAAAAATAATCATTCCAAGGTTTTATTGTCATTTTTGTTTCCTTATTTTACGTAATTTTTTACTGTTTTCAAAGTAGCTCTTGTTAATGCTAAGTCGCCTTCTGCAACATCTTTTGTTACAACTGTACCTGCAGCAACAAAGCCTTTTTCTTCAACTGTTACAGGTGCTACGATTACTGAATTAGAACCAGTATTTGCGTTATCTTTAATTACAGTTTTGCTTTTAACTTTTGTAATTGGGTTGTAATTTGCTGTAATTGTACCAGCACCGATGTTAACGTGAGAACCAAGTTCACTATCGCCGATGTAGCTTAGGTGAGAAACATTTGTGTTGTCTTTAATTTCTGATTTTTTGATTTCTACAAAGTTTCCAATTCTTACATTGTTACCGATTTTGTTACCACCTCTTAAATGAGAGAATGGGCCAATTTTGCAATTTTTACCAATTGTATTTTCACCAGTGATGAAAGTGTTTGGATAAATTATCGTATCTGTATCAATTGTAGTTTCTGGACTAATCCAAGTGTTGTCAGGGTCAACGATTGTAACACCTTCGTTCATTAATCTTGTTAAGCTACGTTTGTTCAAGATTTTTGCAGCTTCTGCAAGTTGAACTTTTGAATTGATACCTAGAATTTCGTTGTTATCTTTTAATGTGTATGCTTGAACATTAAGGTTTTTCTTAGTACCCCAAGCAATAATATCTGTTAAATAGTATTCGCCTTGAGCATTGTTGCTTTTTAGTTCAGAGAAAGCTTTTTTAACTTTTTGCCAGTTTAAGCAATAGATACCAGCATTAACTTCTTGAATTTGTTTTTGTTCAGGAGTTGCATCTTTTTCTTCAACGATTGCTTTTACAGAACCGTCAAGATTTCTAACAATTCTACCGTAATTTTTAGGATCGTCAAACATTGCTGTCATAACTGTAATGTGGCAATGATTGTTTTTGTGAGATTTGATAAATGCTTCTAAAGTTTTAGAAGTAATTAATGGAGTATCTCCGCAAAGGATAATAACTTCTCCGTCAAAGTCTTCAAGGTCTGGGCAAGCCATACTTACTGCGTGTCCTGTCCCAAGTTGTGGACTTTGAAGAATTGTTTTTGCATTGTCATAATTCTTTTTAACATATTCATCAACTCTTTCAGCTTGATGACCTACGATAACGAAAGATTCGTCAACTTTACCAGTACCATTAACAGCATCTAGTACATAACCTAGTAATGTTTTATCAAAAATATCGTGTAAAACTTTTGGCTTTTCTGATTTCATTCTAGTACCTTTACCAGCTGCCAAAATTATTGATTTAATTGCCATATATATAACTCCTATTCTCTCCAATATTATTTTAAAACATAAATATTTAAAAAAAACCTTTGTAATAT
>CAVCIU010000047.1:0-12369 GCA_963602355.1 Methanobacteriaceae archaeon | reverse complement strand
CGCTTTAAGCTTCACTGAACCCCGCGTCTAACGCGGGGTTTTCTAATGACAAAAAAAGACCTCATAAAGAGGTCTTTTTTTAGTGGTAGTGGAAAGCTGTCTACACAACAAAAGCTATACAAATTTTAAATTGATGTGACTTGTATAGTGTATTCGTAGCCAAAGTTCTATAATAATTATGAAGAATTTTTTGCTTACGGCATTTTGCAATTAAACTTCTTTTGCGCTAAATCATAGTCCAGCGTTTCTAAGATATTGTCGGCACGCCCGTAATATTCTTCAAAATGTTACTTTTTTTCTTCTAATTTTTGAATAAAAGGCAGTTACTTATCCACCACAAACCTGACAAGGTTTGGCACCTCGAGCTATAGCCTTGCTCTTGGTGATTTGAATACAGTTTTTTGTACATTTTTTAGCCCATATGCAGTCAGAATTATGATATATAGATCCTAACGACAGCATAATCATGAGAAACTAAAACACTGGTAGCCAAAAGTACCAATATAAATGTATATATTATCGTCTTCATTTTTACTTCTAGATATTTTATTAAAACAACATTAAGTTATTTTATCACTTTTGTAAACATAGGAATCTTGCAAATATTAATAAGTAATTTGCCTTTTTTGTAATTTTCTTTTGATATAAAAAGCGCAAAACAGATTTTATAAAAGATAATAATATTGCTTTGCAACTAATATCTTTTAAGAAAACTAAATCTGGATAAGTCATTTTTCATAATAATATCCTTTGCGTTATAATGCGTCTTGGCAGATCGCATTATTTTAACTGAAAGGAGCACTTTGTCAAACTCATCGTTATAAGCTATAGTGAACCACGCGTCTAACGCGAGGTTTTCTCATTACAAAAAACGACGTCCTTAAAATAACGTCGTTCATACGGATGGTGTTATGTATGTCATATATTTTTATACTTTACAATTTTACTACTTGAATTTCTTTATGAATTCATAATCCGGATATTTTGCCAATCTGGAGGAATAATGTTTTAAGCCCAGCAAATTACCCAAAATAAAATATTTAATTTTCCGCCATTTCGTCATTTTGTTTTTAGAAAAGGTGAAATCGCCTGTACGTAACAAGTTGTCAAATATTAAATGAAAATCGTAAAGCCGATGCCGAGCAATATAATAAAGAATTTTATTATAGCGGCTATATGGTTTGTAAAAATCATACGTTTTGTTTCTCGCAAAAAAAACTTTGCGTTTCAACAAAGGAGAATGATTGGCTACTAATTCGTAATATGTATCATGAACTGAAGGATTATCTCCGGCTTTTTCATAACATCGTTGAGCATCTATAAAAGCATCAGAAATAAAACCTCGTTGTTCAAAATAAGGTGTTATTCTAAATTCATGATTGAGACGCGCATCATCATAATTGTTGACAGACTTTAATGTCTCCCAATACTCTTTCCAAGAAGTTGATTGAAAAATATTTTTTCTGAAAATAATAAAATAGCTCATCAAATGTTCAGGGATGGCTTGACCGCACACCATTTGTCCCAAAGAAGGATAATATCGGCAATGCCCCCAGAAATCACAAACGGATTTATCCATTTTATCAAACATCGGTTTAAAAGAACCAATAGGTCCAAAACATGTAAAATTATTTAACAATATTTCATCAAAATTTTGGGCAATATAATCCAAACCATATGAATATAAGGCTTCTTTATATGCCCAAGAATCAAACCCTTTATTATCACGAATCAGTAATTTATTACAAACAGTTTCTAATTTTTTACCGGATTCTTTTGTTAGCTTACCATTCACAACTACGCAAATCTCAGAAAAAAACTCCCGCATAGCTTGTAAATATACAGGAACATAATCATCAACTATTCCATTTTTATCATAAAAGAAATAAATACATAGGCGTTTCATTTATTTTTCCTCCAGAAAGATGGCATTATAAACCCTTTCGCAATTTTTATTGTCTTGGTATTTGAAAAATTTGTTTTTTCTTTTTTTCATTTCTGCTGTCGGTGCATTCAGTTTTAGGGCTTTTTCCAATTCAGGTAGCGTTTTGGTTAATACACCTAAATGAATATCGTAAAATTTTTGTTCCAACGGATAGTGCCCGCTGATGAAATCTTCATTCAAATAATAAATAGGAATACTTCCTTTTTTATAAGCAAAATCATAGGCTACGGAACTATAATCAGTAATCAGATACTTAGCCGTTTTGAATTGATGATTAAACTCTTGGATGCTCTCGGTTGTGTTGAAATAAATATAAGAAATATTTTTATCGCCTAGCTCTTTTTTGATGATTTCATCAAGTCCAGCCTTAACAACTTCATGGTGGAAAACATAATATATATGCTTTTGAGGAAATTTAGTCTGAATAAATTTCACAAGATAAATAATATACTTCAAATAAGGAGTCTGAAAAAGGTTACCTTTCTGCATCAGAGATAAGCCTATACGCCAAGTAAAAAATAAAACAATTTTTTTATCATCAAGTTTCGCGTCATACCACTTGTCCATACGAGGATAACCTAAAGCTAAAACATTGCGCATTTCATAGTTTTTTGAAAAATATTCTTTTTCATACTCGCTACTACAATAAGTAAAACTCGGTTCATCCCAAGAATACTTATGAACCATAATTGATACTTTATCTGCAGTAATCCCATGCGGTACAAAAATCCACTTTGCCGGAATATTATAGAGTAAAATATCTTTTATCAAACCTTTTTGAGGAAACAGCTCACAACGCAATGAATAAGAGCTAATCCACTTATGAGAACAGAAAAACATCCATATATGACGATGGCTGTTAAATTTGACCATATGTTTTTTTAAAAGCGGATCCTGAACATCTGATATAACCGATTTTGAGGCTAAGTAATAACAATTTGGATTTCTTGTAACTGCATATTTAAACAGCTCAAAACTATTATCCCCAGCTCCTCCATTTTCAGCAAATAAAATATATTTATGGATAGGATTGAGTTTTAATAATAAAAACAAGAGCTTTTCTTTTATTCTGTATTGAAAATTAAATAAAACATTTTTATAAAAATGGAATTTATCTTCAATATAAATTTTTCCCTCATGCAAACGAATAAAAAATCCTATTTTTTTGAAATCAAAAGCACCATAAGAGATACAGCCTGTCCAAACTGCGGAAAAATATTCTTTTTCAGACTTTTTTATTTCAATAGGCTGATTTTTAATCTTTTCTAAAGGAAGCTCTATAAGTACAGCTTTGGTCTTATAATTTTTGTAATATTCATATAATTGCTTTATAGATAATGAAACTTCTCTCTTGGGATAATACTTATATATACCGCATTGTGCATAGATATTATCCGTTCCGCCTAAAATGTGTATTATTACTCGCCCATTATTTACACTGGTGTATCTGATAGTTATGTTTCCTATACATGAGCTTTTATTAGAATTTTTTTTCTGTTTTTTGCGTTGACGTTTTTGTTTAATATATTCTTTTATTGTACGCTTAACATCTCGGAAATGAAGAACAGAATTGGTTGCTGCTGTCGCAACAATAGTTTTTATTTCTGCCCTAGCCCATTTTTTACCATTTAAGCCGTAAAATTGTTGCTGCCTCTCTTTATACAACCAATAAGATGTATCGGCATAAATTTGAAAGTACCCTAATGGAGCAATGAATCCAACATAATAACCAGCTTCTTGCACAGCAAAAGGATATGTCCTTTCCAAAACATGAAGAATTGTTCCTGTTGATTTATTAGGTTCATATGGAAAATCCTCATGTATCCAGTTGTGATTAAAAATAGGTAAAAAGGCTTTCCCTCTTACCCAAAACATTGTTCCCAAAGGAGCTACAACATCATTATCAAACGGCACATCCAACGATAGTATCTTTAATTGCTGTTTAACACCTTGAGCTTCTGTTGCAATAGAATTACCGACTGTATTTATTTTACCAAAATTAACACATGGAGGAACTAACATTCCAATATAAGGATTTTCATCAAATGTTTTTATAATATTTTCAACATATTGTTTTGACGATAAATTACATTCAAATAAGTGATAAGCAAAATCTTCACCTGATATCTTGGCATATTGAGGGGATTTTTTATCATGCATACAACAAACATAATCATATTTTTCAAATACATCTTTTGCAACGACCAAATAGGCGGCAACATCTCTTCCTCTATTTTCCATTTGTCTGAAATAAATATGTTGGCAAGGAAAGTTCTTAAAAGCTTTTTTGCAAGCTTGTGTCATCTCCTCCTTACAGGTTATGATGTAAATATCCGCATTATCAGGCATAGATAGCGCATATTTATAACAATAATCTATTAAATCTTCATAATATATATACATAATTAAAGCAACCGAAGCCTCAGAATTTTGAGAATAACTAAAGTCTGAAGGCAAAATATAATTTAAATGCAAATTTTCACGTAATACCGACATAGGTTGCTTTTTAATCAAATAATCTAGTATCATTTTCTCATTATAAGAAGTATTCATTTTGATAAAGTCCAAAACGTTTTTTATTTGCATTCCACTAGAGTGTGCAAGCCAATTTTCCGGAGATTGTATAAAAAATCCCATTTGCAAAAAAGGCTGCTTCTTTTGAATAATATTCTCTGGTATTTCTAAAAAATAAAAATTATCTTGTTCTACGAAATGAGTAAAACTTGTTAAGGTTAAACTATTAACCTCTATCCAATATTGAGAGCTTTGAATAGTTATTAAGGAATCAATTTGATTGATATTTTTTAAGACCAAAAAGCTGGATGATATCAAATTATTCATACGGGATTCTAAAGTATATATATCCGCCTTACAATTATTTATATCTCCAAAAAACTTTTCTAATGGTTGTAGAGGTCCGAATATATATGAATCGCACAGAATAATTTGCTTATATTTTTCTATATTATTTTTTTTGTTTATTAAAACATACTTATATGCTGATAAAGAATTGGAAGCATTAAAAATGACAATGTGCCCTATTGTTTTTAAAAATTTTAGATCCTTTTTATCAATGTTTTCAGAAACAACAATATATAAATCATCTATATATGGTAATAATTGATTCAAAAAGTAAATATTATACTCATACAAGTCATCTTTGATGTGGTATATAGCAACTCGATTCGTTCTTGGTTTCATGATAAATAGTCCTAGTAATTGTTAATCATTTTCTGAATTTTTTTCTTAATTCCATCAAACTCTGCAGGATATTTTTGACATATTCTTTCGATAATTTTATTTTGGGTATCTAATACCGATTCATCAGTAGATGTGTTACCTACAGCTTGTGAGATATATTTAAAAATTTCATGATTGTCTGATAAAGAGGAAAAATCTATAGAATCTTCATAATCGAAAAGTTCTTGCAATATAGTTTTATCATTTTCAATTTTATTTTTTATATAGCCCTCTGGTGTGAAATTAGATGGTAAAAATTCATAGTTAAAACCATTATCCTTAGCATATTTTATAGCTTTTTTTTTATCTTTTGGCTTTTCATTTAATTCGCAATCATACAAAAGCAATATTTTTTCTTTGAGAATATTAAATATTTTTTCATATTTGCAAGCGTTAGCATACAAATTACTCCAACTTCCTAATCCTCCAATAATTTGTATTAAATCTAATTCTTCTTTTTTCTTGATTATGTTTTTAACAAAAGTACTAGCCACATCATCTTCACAAAAAATCCAAAGCATTTTTTGAGGTTGCACACCTAAATCATTAACAATCATTTCTACATTCGGATTATCTATAAATTTGCACTCATTTCCTATTCTTTTGAGCCAAATCAATGATTCTTTCGGACAACATCTTAAAAAATGAGGAGAGTGAGACGTTATAATTATCTGCAAACATCTTTTTGTTATAATTTCTAAAAGTACCCTAACCAATGGTTTGAGACAAGCTGGATGTATACCTATTTCGATTTCTTCAACTGCAATAATGCTTCCTTCTGGACATGACAATAAAACTGATAAAATATTTGTAACAGCTTCTTCTCCTGCACCACAATTAAAACTTGTATAATTTCCATAATCATTGAGAGTATAACCTTTTGCTTCGGCATATTGATAAGTATAACCACGGCAAAAAATTTCTTTTAGGTATTCTTCTAGTTGCTGACTATAAAATTGTTTTTTAGGCTGAACCTGCCGTAATTGTTTTTCAGCACCTTTTTTTTCAAATTGAGGAACTATACGGGAAATACCGATAAATTCTGTTCCTCTTTGAGGACGTGTCGGACTTTCACGACCAATATAACGCATCCAGCGATCAGATTTACGTTGAATTACTTTTTCTACAGATTTCTTAAATACTTTAGTATATTCAAATTTAATTTTTATATCTTTAGACAGTTGTTCGTTATTTGTATATTGAAAAAAATGATTAAATCTAAAATACTTATCAGTTTTTGCCAGCATTTTTGGGGTTTGCTCCGCATGAAAGGCCAAAATTGTAAGCTGAGCTATGGTCGTTTTACCACTTCCATTTGCTCCGGCAATAACTGTCAAAGGAAAATTAATATCAAGATGGGCATTGCATATTCCTCGTAATCCGTTATTGGGACTGTTAATAGATAAACTTTTTAAATAAGGCGTTCGAGTATATTCTTGTTGCCATTTTTGGTTTAATATCTTAGTTAAATCATCAGTTGTTTGTTGCAATGGATTAGGCACGATATTAATCTCCTATTTTAATTTTTCATAATTTCATTGATTAAATCTGCATTTCCCCAAATAGCGGGAGAATCATATTTACGAGTTGGAAAAACGCCGTATTCCGGGCGAATATCCAACCCTTTTTCCTTAATAAATGATTCTACCTTATCTTTTAAGGCGACAGGTTTACCAGAACAAACATTGATAATACCAGCTATTTCATTTTGAATTGAGGCTGTCGCAATATATTCTGCCAGCGTTTCCACGTCGATAAAATCATATTGATTAACACCCGATGTAAACGGAAAGGTCTTCTGCCCTTCTTCCGCCATTTGCAGAATCTTGGCAAAAATTGATTTATTATGCTTATCATCACCGGTAATATAATAAGCACGCAACCATTTGACCGATACGTTTTTGTCTTCACTATATGTTAGCAAAGCCTGCCGGAGAGCATTTTTTGCAATACCGTACATTGAAAGCGGATTGCACGGTGTATCAGCATTGATTTCACCTTTCCAATAACCGACTTCATGCATTGTCCCCATAACAGATATAGACTTGCAGCCATGTTCTATCAAATTACGCAAAAAATGAAAATGCGCCGACAAATTCGCTAAATGAGCATCAGATTTATGATTAAATCCGTCTTGCCATGCTAAATGGATACATATGTCCGGCTGTTTCAGCTTTGTGAATAAATCTTGGCTATCCGCTTCGGTCAAAATATTGACGTCCGAAAACTCGGCACGTTCATCTAAGTCGTTATTGCGAAAATCAACAGCCAAAATTTTATCATCAGGACACATATCACACAAATGCCGCACAACATGATGTCCGATATATCCGTTTGCTCCGGTTACTAAAATACTACGCATTTTTATCCTCCCATTCTATTTAATACATTATTTCAAATACCACTCAACAGTTTTAACAATGCCGGTGTCAAAAGTTTCATCAGCTTTCCAGCCCAACTCGGTTTCAAGTTTGGTCGCATCAATCGCATAGCGGAAGTCGTGCCCGGCGCGGTCTTGCACATAAGTAATCAAATCTGCGTACTTTTTTCCGTTGGCTCTCGGACGCTCTCTGTCCAAAATCTCGCAGATTGTTTTTACAATCGTGATATTATTGCGCTCGTTGTGTCCGCCAATGTTATAAGTTTCGCCGGCTTTACCTTTATGGAAAATCAAATCAATCGCTTTGCAGTGGTCTAAAACATACAGCCAATCACGCACATTCAAGCCTTGTCCGTAAATCGGCAGAGGTTCTTCCGCCAACGCTTTTTCAATAATATGCGGAATCAGTTTTTCGTGATGCTGTTTCGGTCCGTAATTGTTGGAGCAGTTGGAAGTTGTAACATTCATACCAAAAGTGTGGTGATAGGCGCGCACAATAAAGTCGGAACTTGCTTTGCTGGCAGAATACGGAGAGTTTGGCGCATACGGTGTTTTTTCGGTAAAGAATCCATCTGCACCCAATGCTCCGTAAACTTCATCAGTTGAAATATGGTGGAAACGACAATTTTCATAACCGGCTTTAACTTTGTTCGGACCTTCCATCCAATGGCGGAAAGCCACATCAACCAAAGTAAATGTGCCTTCAATGTTGGTTTTGATAAAAGCCCCCGGATTTTTGATTGAGTTGTCAACATGGCTTTCAGCGGCAAAGTGAATAACGCCGCGAATGTCATTTTCGGCAAACAGTTTTTCAATCAAAGCTCGGTCGCATATATCGCCTTGCACAAACTTATAGTTAGGCGTTGTCTCGCATTCTTTTAAGTTATCCAAGTTGCCGGCATAGGTCAGCTTGTCTAAGTTGATGATGTTATATTGCGGATATTTGGCGCAAAAATACGGCACAAAGTTAGAACCGATAAATCCGGCGCCGCCGGTGATTAAAATTGTTTCAGACATTTCTCTAAACTTTCTTTCCAATAAGGGATTTCCAAATTAAATGTTTTTTTGATTTTTTCTTTGCTCAACACGCTGTAAAACGGACGTATCGCCTTTGTCGGATAGGCACTTGACGGAACAGGATTAACTTTGCACTTTAATCCTGATAACGCCATAATTTCATGGGCAAAATCATACCATGAGCAAACGCCTTCATTGGTGAAATGATAAACACCTTTATTTTGCTTGTTCAGTTGCGGAATAATTTTCACAATGGCGGTGGCTAAATCGGCGGCGTAAGTCGGAGTGCCGATTTGGTCGCAGACAACGTTCAGACTTTCTTTTTCTGCGCCAAGCTTGCGCATAGTTTTAACAAAGTTGCCGCCATAAGGAGAATATAACCAAGCCGTGCGGATAATTACCGCTTCTGCAGCGTTTTCTAAAACAGCTTTTTCTCCCGCCAGCTTTGTTTTGCCATAAACGGAAACCGGATTAGCCTGGTCTTTCGGCTCGTAAGGCTTATGACCGGTTCCGTCAAACACATAGTCTGTGGAAACATGGATAATTTTTGCACCGGACTTTGCCAAATTGCATGGACCGTCAATATTGATTTTAGCCGCCAGTTCGGCGTCGTCTTCGGCTTTGTCAACTGCATTATAAGCGGCGCAGTTGATAATTAAATCAACATTATGTTCTTTAACAAAGTTTTTAACCGCTGCTTCATCCGTAATATCCAACGTTTCGCGGTCGGTGACAATTGCCTGCGGCAGCAGCTTTGACAGCTCTGTGCCTAATTGTCCATGACTACCGGTTATCAGGTACATCTTTTAATCCTTTTGCTATTCTGTCTTTGTCTGAAGTAATAACTTTATCTGCCGGAATTTTCCAATCTATACCGATTTCAGGATCATCATAGCGAATACCGAACTCTGACTCTTTGCAGTACAAATTATCGACCTTATACGCAAACACCGCAGTGTCACTCAAAACTGAGAATCCGTGTAAAAAATGGCGAGGGATAAATAGCTGGCGTTGATTTTCCGCTGATAGCTCAACGGCGACATATTTACCGAATGTCGGCGAATCTTTACGGATATCAACAGCCACATCAAGCACCTTTCCTTGCAACACACGCACCAATTTGGCTTGGCTGTGCTCGCCTAACTGGCAATGTAGGCCGCGAATCACACCGTATGACGATTTGGACTGATTATCTTGAATAAAACGATTGGTAATACCGTTTTTTATAAATTCCACCTCGTTGTAGCTTTCAAAAAAGTAACCGCGCGTATCTTCAAAAATTTTAGGCTCAACAATATACACGCCTTCAATTTCAGTTTTAATAAAGTTCATGATATTCCTCGTACACTTTTGTTAAATATTTTTTATAAGCCCCATCTTTAAGCTCATCTATCAGCGCTTTCATCTGCTCGGTGTTAATAAAACCTCGGCGATAGGCAATTTCTTCTATACATGCGATTTTTAAGCCTTGCCGGTCTTCTATAATCTGCACAAAATTACTAGCATCCATCAGGCTTTTAGGCGTACCGGCATCTAGCCAAGCATTGCCACGCTGCATCGGCACCACCGACATTCGGCCTTCTTGCAGATACATATTGTTTAGATCGGTAATCTCCAATTCACCGCGAGCAGATGGTTTTAAGCTTTTTGCTTTTTCCACCACATCGGACGGATAAAAATACAAACCGACTGAAGCATAGTTGGATTTGGGATGTTCCGGCTTTTCTTCAATAGAAACCGCTTGATGATTTTTATCAAATTCCACTACGCCAAAACGTTCCGGATCTGCCACATGATAAGCAAAAATCACCGCTTGCTTGCCGGCGTTTTCTTTTACAGCGGCTTTAAAATCATGGAACTGCTTGCCCATATAAAAGATATTGTCGCCCAAAATCAGGCAGACATCGTCATTACCGATAAAATCCGCACCGATTGTAAAAGCTTGGGCAATACCTTTCGGCTCATTTTGAATGGCGTAATGAATTTTCATACCCAATTTGGAACCATCGCCAAACAGCTCTTCAATATTCGGTGTATCCTTAGGTGTAGAAATTATTAAAACTTCTTTAATACCGAATAGCATTAAAGTTGACAGCGGATAGTAAATCATTGGCTTGTCATATACCGGCAACAACTGTTTTGAGGTGGTTTTTGTCAGTGGATAGAGGCGAGTTCCGCTTCCTCCTGCAAGCAATATACCTTTCATTATTTAATCTCCTTTATATATACAGGAATTTTGCAAATTTTGATGATTAAATTTCCGTGGCGGGTTATTTTCTTTTGAAACAGAAATCGTTTAACTGCTGCAATAGTAGTTTCTTGCCAATAATGTCGATATTTTACACCTTGAATTTTATAACCCTGAGCTGCAATAGCAAAGCAGAACAGACGTTCTAAAACGTGTGCCAATGTATTGTCGTGAATATCTTTATCGGAAATAGTAAAATCAGTAATTTGATATTTCAAAAACGGCCACAGCAATTTAGCCCGCACTAAAAACATAGTGCCTGCGATAAAATGTAAATCTTCAGGTATAGTTAAGCCAATTTTCTGCATTTTTGCTGCCAGCGTCTGCAATGGCAGCAAACACTCTTTTTCATCTGTTAAAACATAATCATTGCCAATCATTCCAATGGCTAGATTTTCTGTCATTATACGCAAATTCTTCTGCACAGCTTGCGGAGAGTATAACACGCCGTCTAGCAGCATATTCCGCCATGTCTTTACGCTGAAGCGTTTGTGTTTAAACAGACAATAATTGTCGCTGATACGTTTGGTGTGGATTTTCAAAATGTAGTCATAATTATCAAGTTTTATTTTATGCAAAAAATCAATAAATGGACCGACGTCATAACCTAAATTCGGAGTTTGCCAAAGTGTTGCTTGGGGATTAAATTTCAAAATTTTTTCTTGAGCCTGCGGATTTAATTCTGACATTGTGACAAACAAATCATAGCCGTTTAAGTAGCTTAATCGGTGCAAAATATCGTCTAATTGCTCTAGATAATATAAATGTACCACAATCTTAGGCATTATTCTCCTTTCTACAAAACTTTTATTAATATATTTTGTTTTTGTGTATTTGTAAACCATAAAATAAAAAAGTACACAAACCGTTTTGTGATCATTTTATTAGCAACAAAACATCTTTCGTACCGTATAGTTTAAAATATGGTACACAAATATCCTAGCTGCTATTTGAGAGTACACAGGCTTAACGCTTGTATCCCATTTCGGCACAACTTTGCAAACACAGGTTTGTTTAATCCAAGTTCAGCTGTAAGCTCAGCCGGTTTCTTGGTTATTCTTAAATACGAATGTCTTGGAACGCCTCGCTTGACGGTTTTCACAACCGCGCTCGGAAGTTCGGAACGACCGATGCACGAGGATAGGTAAACAAAACACTCGTCATTATCCTGCAAATATTCCAAGGCCAGTTTGCGGGCATAAAAGTTAAGCGTCACATCGGCCTTGCTGGCGTCTTTGCCCCACGGAAACTACCGCCAATCGGAGCCGCCGCCGAATAGAAATCGCAAGCCAGCTTACGACCAGTGACACCGCAGTCGGCAATGGACATTTTCGCCAAATATGGTTATAAAACAAAGTATAATTCGGGACGAGATGTGAAATCGTCCCTTTTCTTGTCATTAGAAAACCCCGCGTTAGACGCGGGGTTCAGTGAAGCTTAAAGCGGTGAGATGGACAAAGCGCTCCAATTGGGTTCTCCATCAGAGTAAGGGGCAAAAGCAGTATCCAAGATTATAAAAAAGGAATATAATCAGTTCGC
>CAVCIU010000046.1:0-12985 GCA_963602355.1 Methanobacteriaceae archaeon | reverse complement strand
ACTTAACAAAGAATTTTATTCAGGCTATTTATATCTTTCAATGGCTAGTTATTTTCATAAATTTGGGTTACACGGTTTTGCAAATTGGTGTACTATTCAAGCAAAAGAAGAAGTTGATCATGGAATGATTATTTTTACATACTTAAATAACTGCGATGCAAGTTATAAGTTCCAAAATATTCCTGCTCCAGATATCGATTGTAAATCACCGCTTGAAGCTATGGAACATGCTTTTTCTCACGAAAAATCTGTTACAAATTCGATTAACTGTCTAAAAGCTTCAGCCGATGAGTTTAATGATAGAATGACTTCTCTGTTCTTAGACTGGTATATTCAAGAACAATTTGAAGAGGAACATCAATTGCGCTTAATCTTAAATCAATTAAAATTCTGTATTGATAATAAAATTATCTTAATGCTACTTGATAACAAATTAAGTGAAAGAGTTTATCAAAAGACTGAATACAAATTTTAACAACAAAAAAGCTAGATTTTAAATCTAGCTTTTTTTGTTTTGGTTTAGTTAATGGATATGGTTTTAAAAATATTGATTAAGCTTTTTTAGTGAACAAGAATTTAGCAACTGCACCTAAACCTCTTAAGATAGGGTTAGAGAATTTGTATAACATTGTTCCACCAAGAGCTAAAGTAGCGCCACCTGCTGCATAACCTAAATATTTTTTAGCAGATTCAGCAGTGCTAACAGCAGTACCGTTGATTTTAGCAACGTTTTCTTCAGAAGTTCTTCTGTTGCCTAAACCAAGAGTAAGAACTTGTTTGAAACCTTCGATGAAAGAACCACCAGCATTAGCTCTGATATCATCAGTTAATAAAGAGCCAGTTTGTTGAGCATAAATTCTTTCAGCATAAGCTCTAGCTTGAGCATCTTTTTCATCAGCAGTACCTTGTAATTGAGCACCGTAAGAATCTTTAACAGAAGCAACTAATTTGTTGTAAGCTGCTTGAACAGCATTTTGTTTGTTGCCTTGAGCTTTTTCAGCTAAAACTTGAACTTGTTTAGAAATGCCGTCAGTTTGAGCAGACATTTGGAACTGAGCATTGTTTTGATTTTTATATAATTTAACTTGTCTATCAATTGCATATTGATCCATTTGGTTCATATAGTTAATTTGAGTAGCTGGATTGTAGAAACCACCCATCATCATACCTGATGACATAACATCTGTTCCCATCATATATGGATTCATCATACCGTAATTCATCATAACCAAACCACCTTTTTAACTTTCGTCTTTGCAGACTTTTAATAACCTAAACCTTACATTATAATAAACGTTTTTTCTTCTGAGATATTGCCTTTTTTGATATTTCCTTCTTAATATTTCGTAACAAAAGGTCGAACTTCTTTTGAAATCCGACCTTTTTGTTAGTTTAGTTTTGGTTTAGTTAATGGATATGGTTTTAAAAATATTGATTAAGCTTTTTTAGTGAACAAGAATTTAGCAACTGCACCTAAACCTCTTAAGATAGGGTTAGAGAATTTGTATAACATTGTTCCACCAAGAGCTAAAGTAGCGCCACCTGCTGCATAACCTAAATATTTTTTAGCAGATTCAGCAGTGCTAACAGCAGTACCGTTGATTTTAGCAACGTTTTCTTCAGAAGTTCTTCTGTTGCCTAAACCAAGAGTAAGAACTTGTTTGAAACCTTCGATGAAAGAACCACCAGCATTAGCTCTGATATCATCAGTTAATAAAGAGCCAGTTTGTTGAGCATAAATTCTTTCAGCATAAGCTCTAGCTTGAGCATCTTTTTCATCAGCAGTACCTTGTAATTGAGCACCGTAAGAATCTTTAACAGAAGCAACTAATTTGTTGTAAGCTGCTTGAACAGCATTTTGTTTGTTGCCTTGAGCTTTTTCAGCTAAAACTTGAACTTGTTTAGAAATGCCGTCAGTTTGAGCAGACATTTGGAACTGAGCATTGTTTTGATTTTTATATAATTTAACTTGTCTATCAATTGCATATTGATCCATTTGGTTCATATAGTTAATTTGAGTAGCTGGATTGTAGAAACCACCCATCATCATACCTGATGACATAACATCTGTTCCCATCATATATGGATTCATCATACCGTAATTCATCATAACCAAACCACCTTTTTAACTTTTAAGTCTTTGCAGACTTTTAATAACCTAAACCTTACATCTTAATAAACAAATTCTTCCTTTAAAAATTGCTTTTTACTCAATCCTATGCTTAACATATCTTAATATTAAAACAAAAAGCCTTTATTTTATCCCTCTAAAATAAAGGCTATATAAGTAAAAGAGACATCAATAAGATTATGACACATGTAATTTTTTATTTCAAATTTATGGACGATAGAATGTATTTAATTTATAATTTTTGTATGAAAAAGTTTTTAATTTTATCAATAATATTTAGTGCGTTTGTTCTTCCTGTATTTGCAAAAGAGGAGGTTACTGAACCTAAAAAGCCAGAAACTAACAAGGTTAAATTGTTCAATAAAAAGCCTGTTCAAGAAGTTCAAGAGGTTTCAACAGAAGAGCAAGAAAATCTTTCAGCTGATGCAATGGTTTTATATAATGCAAATGATATTGAAGGTGCTCTAAAAATTCTAAAATCAATTGAAGATGCTAAAAAGACTGCGCTTGATTGGTTATTAATGGGAAATATTTATCAAGATAAAAAAGATATTGATAGTGCTGCTCTTATGTATCAAAAATCTATTCTAGCAGATAAAACCTTTTACAGAGCTTATTATAATTTAGGTAATTTATATTTAGAAGATGAAAACGCAATTGAGGCTATAAAATTATATAAGCAATCCTTAAAATATAAATATGATTTTGCGTATGCGCATTACAATATCGGTTGTGCTTATGTAAAACTCGGTGAACTTAAAAATGCTAAGTCTTCTTTTTTACGTGCCATTGATAACAAAAAAGATCTGGCAGAAGCTTACTATAATTTAGCTTTTGTATACAAAAAATTAAACAATTCAAAAAAAGCAGAGCAATATTTAAAAATTTACAATGAACTTATTCTTAGAAAGTTGTGATACTATTAGAATATGGAAAAATTAGGGCAGGTAAAAAAATATTTATCAAAAATAATAATACTAGTGATTTTGCTTGGTGGTGTATTCATTGGTGTTTTTAAGCAAGATTTAGTAAAACATGAATATGACAAAGCCTTAGGTATGGTATACATTTACAAAGGCGATAAAGCTCTAAAGAAACAGGAATTACAAGACGCAATCAGTTATTACAGAAAAGGGCTGGAGCTATATCCACACCATTACAATGCTTGGTATAACTTAGGTAATTTATATGTCTTATACGAAGATTATTTTGCTGCAACAGATGCCTATAACAAAGCTATTGAACTAAACAGCAATTACATTTTAGCGAGAATGAATTTAGGTATTATTCTTTCTGAAAAAATTGGGGATTTTGATGAAGCGATTGACCAGTATCAAAAAATTACTGAATCTAAAAAAAGAGGATTTTATATTCCGTTTGTAATGAATACTGGAAAGAGCATTAAATTAAATAAAGCGATTGCCTATTACAATATGGGGCATACTTATAGACAAAAAGCTATTTATTTGCCACAAACTGAATATAGGCTTACAAAAGAATATTTGAATAAATCTGCAGAAGCGTATGAAAATGCTTTAAAGATTTTGGGTAATGATTATGATACAAGCTACAATTTAGCACTTGTATATCATTTATTGAGAGAATATAACAAAGCTGGACAATATTATTGTAAAGCTATTGAAGCTGACCATATGAGTTTTGAAGCTCATTACAATTTGGCTATTCTATTAAAACATTTGAAGTTCTATAAAGAGTCTTTAGATGAAATGCAAAAGGCTTCAATGATTGTATCTACTGCAAAAACTCCATATTCTCATGCTCTATACATATTCAATGTGTTAAATGAGGTTTCTACATCTGCATTTTTAGAGGCTTCTAAAGAAATGGCTGATGGCAAAATCTTTGGTCAAAAATTGACAGAAAAAGAAAAGAAAAATTTAAGCAAAGCTGAGTTAGAAAGAGTTAAACGATTAGAAAAACTTGAAGAAGAATATAATCAAGATCAATATGCTGTTGGATTAACTCATGGTAAAATTATTGCTAACGAAGAACTTGATGAAGTTATTAACAAAAAATTTAAAGAATGTCCTGTAGAATTATTTGCAGAAGACTAAAACAAGGTTGTACTAGGGGAAGAGAGAATTGAAAACTTTAGCATATCTATCAAGCTATAAGACTTTAAAAAACGATTTCTACGAAGAAATTGAAAAACAAAAAGCTAATATTGAAGACTATGCTTTTCAGTATGACATTTGTATTGATAGATTTTTTACCGAAAGTTTTGAATCAAATGATACTTCAAAACCAGTATTAATTAATATAATTCATGATTACTACGATTCTGTTAAAACAATAATTGCTCAAAATCCTAATTCTATCAGCAGAAATTCTGATTTTAGATATTGGATTTTAGATGAATTAAAAAGAATTGGTATAGATATTATATTTTTAGAAAATACAGGAGAACCTGTTTCGAATAAGAATATCCTTCAAAAAACAACAGAAATTAAAAGTAAGATTAAAGAAATTCCGTCTCTACCTCACGTTGTTACAAAGGTAATGGAAGTGGTTCAAGACGATAATTCATCGGCTTTTACTTTATCAAAAATTATTGCTGGTGATTTAGGTTTGACTTCAAAAGTCTTGAAAATCGTTAATTCAGCCGTTTATGGGTTTGAAAAGCAAATTACATCAATACGTCAAGCAATTGTGGTACTAGGATTTACGACGATTAGAGGTATTGTACTTTCTGCGGGTATTTTTAAAATATTTTCACCTCAAAAGAATACAATTTTTGATTATGAAGATTTTTGGAGACATTGCATGTTGACGGCTATGGCATCAAAGCATCTTTTAAGATTAATTGATTCGCCTACTCATCATGATATTTTTTCGATTGCGTTCTTGCATGATTTAGGAAAAATTATCCTTGCTCAATATGATTACGATAACTATTTGAATGTGTATTCACAAATTCAAGAGCAAGATGATTATCGTGTAAAATTTAGAATAGAAGAAGAAGCTTGTGGTATAAACCATTGCGAAATTGCATATAGTGTTCTAAACAGTTGGAATTTACCTTCTGTATTTCCAGAGGTTTGTTTGTATCACCACACTCCACAACTTAGCAAAGACTATGAATTTGCTTGCACTTTAGTGTATATTGCTGATACAATAGTTAACTATGTTGTAAAAGGTAAATTACTTGACACAAAACCTTTTGAAGAGGATACTTTAAGTAGGTTTAATATAACTCAAGAAAATTTGGAAGACTTGTACAATTATGTAACTGAGCAAGTTGAAAAAGTAAAAGACATTACGGGATTTTTTAACTAATGACTAAAGAATTAGATTTATTAGAAGATATTTCTAACACTCTATCTAAAATTAAATATGAGGACAGCATTACAGATGAAATTATGTCTGTATTGAAAAAGCATATTAATTTGTCAGAGTTAAATATTTATATCTTTGATAAATCTACAAATTCTCTTAGAAATTTTTCAAAAAGTTGGCTAGTAATTGACGAAAAGAATGAAGATGCTCATTCAAGAAGTCTTTATTCAGCTTATAAAAATTTTGGTGATGAAGCTTTTATTTTTAATGGCAAAGGTTATTCTGAGTTTACTGAAAATATTGTTTTAGAACCTAATAACACAATTTTATTTCCGTTGATTAAAAATGCAAAATTGTACGGTATAATTGAAATAAATTTTGAAGAAACTCCAAAATTATCAAAAGATATTGTAATTGCCTTGAACGTTGTTAGTACGGCAGCTTCATTGATTATACAAAACAAGATTTTGTATGAAAAAATGGAAAAGAACGTTGATTTTCACGATGCAATGAAAAATATTGCGAAGATTATTGAAACTCAATACGAATTGAACTATATCATTCCTCTGATTGGTGAAATGATTGATAAGTTTATTATTGAACATTTGATTTATATTTTCTTGAAATCAGAAGAAACTGGCAAGTACAATTTAGTATGGCCAAGTGCTTGTATGGATAAGAAAATTCTTACAGCGCTGGGTAGAGTTGATACAGAAAAAGAATATTTCTTAATTGATAACGATAGAATTGGTATTTTTCCTCTAATTGGGGAAGATAAAACTCTAGGTTGCATTGTTGCTCGTGGAAGTATGGAAAAATTAAATAATAAAGAGATTGAATATCTTGACCAACTTACAAAACAAGCTGCAGCAACTATTAACAGAGCAAATATTTATGCCGAAGTTTTAAAACACGCAACACTTGATGCTCTAACTGGTATAAATAATAGACACCAGTTTGAAATTCGGTTAAGACAAGAGGTTGCTGCCTCTATAAGACAAAATATTCCTCTTTGCGCAATTATGATTGATATCGACTTCTTCAAGAGTGTAAACGATACATACGGACATGCTGCGGGCGATACAGTGTTAAAAGAAGTTTCTAGTACAATTAAAAATAGTCTTAGAGAATCAGATATTCCGAGTCGTTATGGTGGCGAAGAGTTTGCTATTCTTTTACCTTTTACAAAGATTGAAGAAGCATACGGTGTAGCTCAAAGACTTAGAGCATCTGTTGAGCAAAATGTCATTGATATTTCAGAAGTCAGCGACAAAGGTTCTATAAATGTTACTATAAGTGTCGGGGTGAGTGAATTTAGCAAGGATATCACAGGCGAAGAATTGTTTAGAAGAGCCGATAAAGCTTTGTATGATGCGAAAACACACGGCAGAAATAAGGTTGTAATATATACAAATGAACAATAATTTTAAAACTACATGTAAAGATTTAACAGAAACTGCACATTTGACTAAAATGTTTGCTAAACATATTCAAAATGGCGTGTTTGTATGTTTGTTTGGTGAAATTGGTGCCGGTAAAACAGCATTTGTAAAATTATTGGCAAAAGATATGGGTATTACTGATAAGGTTACAAGTCCAAGTTTTGTTATCTTGAATGAATATAAAACAGGCAACAAAGTACCTTTTTACCATTTTGATTTGTATAGATTAGAAAATACTGGTGTTTCAAGTATTAGTGATGAACTTAGAGAATATTCACGAGACGGTATTTTTACTTTTGTAGAATGGGCTGAATTTTCTGATGAACAGTTGCCTTTTGATAGAATTGATATTAACGTTACTTATAACGATGATGATTCTCGTAATTATGAATTTACTGCAAGAGGTGATAAGTACTTGAGCGTTATTGAAGGATTGAATAATGATTTTACTTAATTTTGATACAGCTTTAAATAAAACTTATGTTGCAATTTCAAATGACGGAAATTTGCTAACCTCAAAAATTGTTGAAAATACCGAGGATAATTACCATTCAGCTTTTTTGCTTTCAACAATCAAAGAAATTTTAAAAGAGAATAACTTAACTCCAAAAGATGTTGATTTAATTGGGGTTAATGTTGGTCCTGGAAGCTTTACAGGTATCAGAGCAGCATTAACCGTTGCGAAGGTTATGGCACAAGAATTGAATATTAAAATTGTACCTGTTGAAAGTTTAAAAATTCTTTCTAAATTGAATAAATCTGATAAAAAATCAATAGTAATTATGGACGCAAGACGTTCTATGGCTTATGTTTACAAAGACGACGAAATAAAACTTGTAAACGTAAGTGAAGTTAAATCTATTCTTGAACAAGGTGATTTTGAAATGATTTCTGACAAGAGTATGGCTGAAACATTAGCTATTGATGCAATTATTTACGAAAATGATAACTATGATTTAGGTAAGATTTTAAATGAATTAGCTTATAAAAACAAAGATAAAGCAATTTTGCCAAACGAGTTAAAAGCATTGTATATTCAACCTCCACCTGTTTTTGGTAAATAAATTTACATATTTGCTTAATTGTATAAACTCGTTTAAAATAAGTAATTATGAGCGATACATGTAAAAATTGGACTCAATGGTTATCTCAAACAAGATTTGCCTCTTTGTCAGAAGCACAAAGGGAACAAACTCTTAATTGGTTGCAAGTTGTTGGAGATATTATTATTAATAATGCTAGAATTAAGCAGGGAGAGACTGTTATTGATATCGGAACTGGTACAGGTCTTTTGGCATTTAAGGCTTTAGAAGCTTTGAACGGTACTGGTTGCGTTATTTTTTCTGATAAGTTTCAAGATTGTCTAGATTCTTGTCAGGAATTTATTAATTCTGCAAATATTCAAGGTGATTACAGAATGCTTCAATCTCCTGCAGATAAGATTGATTTACCAGACGAAAGTGTTGATAAAGCAGTTATGCGCTCAGTTTTGGTGCATATTGTTGATAAACAATCGGCTATTTCAGAAATCTGCAGAGTTTTGAAAAAAGGCGGTAGATTTTCATTCTTTGAACCAATTATTCGCTCAAATACAAGATATAGCGAATTAGTTAATCCGGCAAATATCAGAAATTTTGATGCTTTTAAAGAAGTTGAAAACAAAATTATGACAGATGAAACTGATTCTTTATGTAATTTTGACGAAAATACAATTGCGGAAAATCTTGATAAAGCCGGTTTTTCTGATGGACAAATTGATTTAAACAATGTTGAATCATCTTATGTCGTGTCTGCACCAATGGTTGATCAATGGTTTGACAATCCTCCTGCACCAGATAGACCAACAACAAGAGAAAGGTATTTGAAATATTTTTCGCCAGAAGATGTAAATAACTATATCTTAGATTTGAAAAATGATTTAACAGGTAGACAAATAACAGTTGTTACCCGCGCTATTTATGCAAATGCTGTAAAATAATTTTTAAGAGTATAATAATACTATGCAATCATACGAAGATTTTATTTCGACAGTTTCACATGAATTAAGAACTCCCCTAACAAGTATTAGAGGGTTCGCTCAGACTATGTTGCAATCTTATGACAAGCTTGATGACGAGAGCAAAAAACGATTTATCAAAATTATTGAAGAACAATCAAATAGATTAATTCATTTAATTGAAAATATGTTGAAGGTTCAAAATAATGAAAATCTAATTTTCAAAACTGTTAGCGCAAAAAAGCTTATTGAAGATGTTATTCAGATTGTAAAACAGCAATACAAAAATCATAAATTTGTATTTACTTACAATGATAAATTACCAAAAATTTTGGTTGATACAGATAAATTTCAACAGGTTATGACGAATTTGATTGAAAATGCTGCAAAATATTCTGATATTAATACAGCAGTTACTGTAAAAGCTGATTTTGACAAAAATCCTGAATTTGTATCAATAAAAGTCATTGATAATGGTGTTAAGATTGATAAAAAAGATTTTGATAGTATTTTTGAAAAGTTTTCAAGAATTGATAATCCTTTAACAAGAAAAGTTCAAGGTAGTGGTCTAGGTTTGTATATCACGAAGGTTTTAGTTACTAAAATGAATGGTGAAATTTCTGTTGATAGTAATGACGAAGAAACGGTTTTTGAAATAAAAATTCCGAGCGAAAATATTGAAAAACAGGCAAGAGAAAAATGCTCACAAACACGTTAATCATTGATAAAAGAAAAGAGCTTCCGGCAAAATATAAAAAAATATTAGAAGATAAAACTAATGAAGTTACGATATCTTCTGATATAAAATCTGCCTTGAATTTAATAAAAACAAAAGAACCGGACGTAATAATTATCTCTGATAGCATTGAAGAAAACCTTGCTGATTTTTGTTCAAAGATTAGAGTTTTGACATACAATATGAGACCTGTAATTATTGCTACATCAAAGTCTGCCGAACTTGATGATAAAATTAATATTCTGAAGGCTGGTGCTGATGATTTTATATCAGAACCAATTAATACAGAAGAGTTTAAAATGAGAATTATCGCTCATTTGAGACGTGAATATGAGTCGTATATTGATTTGAAAACAAATTTGCCAAATGGTAATTATTGTATGCGTGCTCTAAAAAGATGCCTTTCAGAACGTAATAACTGGGGCGCTTTGTTAGTGAAAATTAATGAATTTGACGTTTATAAGAGTGTTTATACCGAACTTGCTTCTGATAAATTGATTAAAACTTTTATTGCAATTATGTTTTCGGGTTTAGATGAAAATGATTTTTTAGGTTCGATAAATGAAAATGAATTTTTAATCATTACAAATTCATATAAATTGGAAAAAGTCGCATCGTTCTTAACTTTTGCGTTCGATTCTGTAAAAGAAAAATTCTATTCAAGAGACGATGTAAAACGTGGCTATATGTTAATTCACGGAAATGAATATGCAGGAAAAAGAGGTGAATTTGTTTCAATTTCTGTTGGCGGAATTTCAAGTGAATTTTCAAAATATGATAGCGTAGAATCTGTTTTAAAGGATTTGATGTCTGCAAATTCAATTTCTAAAAAGCCAGATGAATCAAGCTATTTAATTCAACGACCAAGAATTTCTACACCAAATTCTGTTTTAAAACGTGAAGAAAACAAAAAAATACTTATTATTGAAGAAGATACTTCAATGCAAATTTTACTTTCTGAAACCTTGAAATTAGAAGGTTTTGAGACAAGTTTGCCAGAAATGGTTATGAATTTTGATGAATATTCTCCGGCACTAATCATTCTTGATGCCGGTACTGCTGATGATAAAACTGGTGTTAACCTTTGCAAACACTTGAAAGAGAAAAAGGGTAGAACAAAAATTATCGTAACCTCAAATTCTCATGATAAAGAGTCAATATTAAGCGCTGGTGCTGATTTTTATTTGCCAAAACCTTATGAGATTTCTACATTGATTAAATGGGTAAAATATTTTATTAAAGAGGTAAACGAATAATGGAAAAAGTTTTGCTAACTGGTTCGTCTTCTGGTATTGGGAAAGCAATTGCTGAAAAGCTATCAAAAGCCGGTTATAGTCTTATTTGTACAGTTAGAAAAGAAGAAGATAAGATTGCACTAGAAAATCTAAGCAACAACATTGAATGTGTTTATCTTGATGTTACAAAAGATGATGAGGTTAAAAATCTTTTTTATAAATTAAAAGCCGAAAAAGTTGAACTTGTTGGTATCATCAATAATGCCGGCTATGCTTCTGCTGGAATTATGGAGGAAGCAAATATTGAAAAAATAAAACAACAGCTAGAAGTTAATTCTTTTGCACCATTACGAGTTGCAACTACAATGTTGCCATTAATGAAAAAAGGTAAAATTATTAATATGAGCTCTGTTTCCTCAAATTTTGTTTATCCTTTTATAACTCCATATTGTGCCTCAAAACGACTTCTTGATACATTATTTCAAGGTTTAACATTGGAATTAGGGAACAAGGATATCAAAATTATTTCTATAAAACCTTCAATAATTAAAACACCTCTTTGGAATAAATCTTTTAAGATTGCAGAAGATAATTTTAACGAATGTTCAGATGAAATTAGACAAAAATATCAACCGATGATTGATAAATTTTTAAAATATGTTAAAGGTCAAGTTCCAAAAGGACTTGAGGCAGAAGCTGTTGCTAATGTTGTTTTAAAAGTAATGAAGGCTAAAAATCCTAAATGGTCTTATAATGTTGGCATTGGCGCTCAATTAGGTATGTTTTTAGGTAAATTGCCAACTAATATTAAAGCGAAAATTTTTCAAAAAGAATTGTCTTAAATAAGTTTCTTTGTCATATAATTGTTTTGAGGAGAAAACAACTATGACAAAATTAATTAAAGGTTTAGCTAAAAAGCTTATAATATCAATATTAACAACTGCATTATCAATATTCATTTTATATTGGAATGTTATGAATATAATTACTGCATTTCAAACTCCAAATGCTGATTGGGGTCAAGTTTGGACATATTTAATTTGGTCAATCGTTGTGTTAGCAGTAATGTGGATTATTTCATTCTTGAAATTTTTGAAAAATCTTATTTTTATAATACTTGTTTTAATCTTAATCGGTTGGTGGTACTTAGGTAGTGCAATGACTAACATGTGCGTTACAATGGGAAGTTGCAAAGCAGGTAGTGAAATTAAAACAGTCTCAGGCAATGTGATTATCAACCAACAAACATGCCAAGCAAATGGCTGGAGTTGGGATACTCAAAAGAACGTTTGCAAAACTAAGAAATAATCATCTTAAATTAGCCGACAAAGGCAAGATTTTTCTTATCGTTTTCGTTGATAACAGCCTTGATTGAATTATAGGCTGTGCTAATATTTGCGTGCTCTTCTCCAATAGCAGGGTTAACTAAGGTTGTATCCTTTGTGCCCATCGCTGAAGCTGCGTATGCTTGCATCGTTCCATTTACAAATATGGATTGTTCTACATTCGTATCGACACTATAATTTATATACGATTCGGAATCAAACGAGATTTCACCTAATTCAGCATTACCAGTTAGGGATAAGAATTCCTCTGGGGTATACTGGGTCTTATTGGCTGCTGTTGTTAAGTCATCTAATTTTACGGTAACCTGATTATCGCCTATTTTTAAGGATACATCATTACCGCTTATATTTTTAACAGTAGCTTGTGTTGGAATTTTGGCTAATTCTTCTCCATTCTTATCTAAGAAAGCATCATCTGGTAACATTCCAGATATTTTATTACCAATTTGGACAGTATCTCCAATTGTAAACGGATTTAACAAATCTCCGGCATTATCAAGTAAAGATTGATACTTACTTGTTAATTCCTCAACTCTTGCAGAAAGCGCAGTTTCTGTAACTTGTTTAATATTAATGTTATGTTGAATTTTAGTTAACGCTAAAAAGCGAACTTGATTTGTCGAAATACTCATTTTATACCGATACTTTCCTAATTACTTTCCTTATACACTTATCACCTAACATCATGTATATCGGCATAATTGAGTAAAAACTTTAGGGGTTTGTAACATTAGTTAACATAAAAATTTTGCAATAAAAAATGGGCCAGGTAGGGTTCGAACCTACGACCAAAGGATTATGA
>CAVCIU010000045.1:0-13010 GCA_963602355.1 Methanobacteriaceae archaeon | reverse complement strand
ACGTTAAAACTTTAATGAATATGAAAGACAAATTCCAACCAACAGGCTACAACGCAGATGATTTGTTTATGGAATACGTAAAAGATAACGATTACAAAATTTCAATGGATAAATCAGCAGACGTAAGAGTTGTTGAATAATAAATTTAAACATTAAATAACGGTAATAAGAGCGAGCGACATTTTTTCAAAATGTCGCTCGCCTTTTGATTTTTGTACTAAAATAATTGTATGAAAATAAGATTTGCAGAAGAAAAAGACGTAGAATATTTATTGAGTATTTATGATGAATATATGGATACTGCAATAACTTTTGAATACGAAACACCTTCAAAAGAAGAGTTTTTAAATAGAATAAAAAATATTCAAAAGACTTATCCTTATATTGTTTTAGAAGATGAGGGTAAAGTTTTAGGCTATGCGTACGCACACGAGTTCAAGGAAAGAAAAGCTTATTCGTGGAGTGTTGAAACAACGATTTATATAGATAAAAGAGTTTGCGCAAAAGGTTATGGCAAAAAATTGTACACAAAACTGCTTGAAATATTAAAACAACAAGGCGTAAAAACAGCTTGCGCATGCGTAACTGGAGCAAATGAAAACAGCATAAATTTTCATAAAAAGCTTGGATTTGAAGAGGTTGGAAGATTTCACAATTCTGGGTATAAATTAGGAAAGTGGTACGATATCATTTGGCTTGAAAAACCTTTGAATGATTACGACAAAGACCCAGCGGAAATAATAAATATTTCAAAAATAGAATTATAAAACTAAGGCGAGCTGAGATAAAATCTCAGCTCGCCTTCTTAAAAAACTTAAAAACCTATGAATGATTCCAAATAAATCTTTTAATGCGTTGCATAATTGAAAAATCTTTTGGTTTTGGTTTAACAGAAACAATACTCACTTCATCTGGTTGAGTTGTTCTTGTGTATTTTGTATCAGAAGGTCCAAACAACATTACATAACTCATTTTGTAATGTTCAGGGATTTCTAAAAGTTCGCTCATTTCTGGGAACATTTTAAAACAATTTGCAGCCAAACCGCACCAAAGAGTTGCAACACCTAAGCTTTGAGCATAAAGTTCAAAATAGCTTAATGCGATGATTGGATCAACATCTTTGCAAGGTGCATCAAGAGGAGTTGAAACAACTAACATGTGTGGTGCGTTTCTAAAGATAACATCTTCACCTCTAAGGATTGCTTTTGCATAACGTCCGAATTTCTTTTTAACACCATCAAAAGGTTTTGGTGCTTTTTCGATAAATCTAATTAATTTGTTATTTACATAATCACGATAATCGTGCATAACTCTCATATCATCAACAAATGAGAAATGTAGTCTATGGTTGTTTACACCAGTAGGAACCCATTTCAACATATTTTTTAATTTATTCATTCTTTCTTCATCAAGATTTTCTTGTCTGTATTTTCTATAACTTCTTCTTGATTTCATAAGACGTAAGATTTCATCTGAATTGTAGTTTTCATTAACCATTTCAGAATTTTCAGCTTTTTTCTCATGAATTGACAATGCACCAGTTGGGCAAATTGCAAAACAGTGTTGACATTTTATACAACGAGCTTCACCGTGTTCTGACCAGCAAGGAATATTTTCATCTTTATCCATTACAAGACATTTTGCAATGCAATCACCAATACATTTACCGCATTTGATACATTTTTCTTTATCTACTTTTAAATTTTTATACATAAAAATCTCCTTTTCTTTATCATGACGGAAACAAAATTTTTTACAAGTTTTTTAAAAATTTTTATGCTAAAATCTTTTTATTATGATTACAACAGAAAATTTAACAGTACGCTTCGGAACAGAAGCCTTATTTGAAAACGTAAATATAAAATTTGCAGAAGGCAATTGTTATGGACTTATCGGCGCAAACGGTGCTGGTAAATCAACATTTTTAAAAGTTTTGTCTGGTGAACTTGAACCTACAAGTGGCGAAGTTCATATCAAAAAAGGACAAAGAATTGCAGTATTGAAACAAAACCACTTTGAATTTGATGAATTCACTGCAATTGACACAGTTATTATGGGTCATAAACATCTTTATGATGTTATGAAGGAAAAAGATGCACTATATGCAAAACCTGATTTTAACGATGAAGACGGCTTGAGAGTCGCTGAATTAGAAACAGAATTTGCAGAAATGGACGGCTGGCAAGCTGAATCAGATGCATCATCTTTATTGAATGATTTAGGCATTCCTCAAGATTTACATTATTCTTTGATGAAGGACTTATCAGGTAGTGAAAAAGTTCGTGTATTATTAGCGCAAGCCTTGTTTGGAACACCAGACATTTTGCTTTTAGACGAACCTACAAACCACTTGGATTTAGCTACTATTACTTGGTTAGAAGATTTCTTGATTGATTTTCCAAACACAGTTATCGTTGTATCGCACGATAGAAAATTCTTAGATAGAATTTGCACATACATTGCGGATATTGATTTTAGAAATATTCAACTTTACACAGGTAACTATTCTTTCTGGACTCAAGCAAGCGCTTTGATTAGAAAACAAAAAGAAGAAAGAAATAAAAAGATTGAAGAAAAAGCAGAAGAATTTAAAAAATTCATCGCAAGATTTAGCGCTAACGCATCAAAAGCAAAACAAGCTACTTCAAGAAAAAATATGTTGGAAAAACTTACTCTTGAAGATATCAAACCATCTACAAGAAAATATCCTAGCATTTATTTCAAATACTCAAAAATGCCAGGTAAAGATGTATTGTCAGTTAGCGGATTGAAAAAATCTATCAATGACGAACTTTTAATCAAAGCTTTGTCTTTTGACGTTACTCAAGGTGAAAAAATTGCTTTCATCTCAAAAAACCAATTAGCAGTAACTGCTTTATTTGAAATTTTAGAAGGCAAAATGGAACCAGATGAGGGTCAAGTAAACTGGGGTGTTACAGCGACTCATTCATACTGTCCAAAAGATAACAGCGAATTTTTCACAGAAGACAAAAACCTAATTCAATGGCTAGGTCAATATTCTCAAGAACAACATATTAGCTTCTTGAGAGGATATTTAGGCAGAATGTTATTTTCTGGTGAAGATGCTGAAAAATCAGTTACAGTATTATCTGGTGGCGAAAAAGTTCGTTGTATGTTTGCAAAAACAATGATTGAAGAATCAAACGTATTATTATTTGATGAACCTACAAACCACTTGGATTTGGAAGCTATTACATCATTAAACAATGCGTTGATTGATTATACTGGAACAGTTTTATTCACATCACAAGATTACCAATTCATCAATACCGTTGCGGATAGAATTATTGAAATCACTCCGAACGGATATTTGAATTACCAAATGAAATACGAAGATTATTTGGCAAACCCAGATGTTCAAAAGAAAAGAGAACAACTTTATAATATGCCTGTAAAAGCTGGTAAAAAATAATTATAAACTAAATATTTTCACATAAAGATTTAGCGATATCGCTAATTTCAGCAACATCTTCGATAAATTGAGAATCGCCAATCAATCCGGCAGCAATCTGCGCAGTCTGAACTTGCGCATTAATCTTCATTGCGGCTTTTAACATTTCTACCTGTTGCGGAAACATTTCCATTGTTACCATGTCATCTACGTTCATAATTAATCCTTAATTTATTTATTATATATGCTATATATTCCCATGTTGAACAAAATTTAAACCCCTTTAATCATTTTATAAAGTTTTACATCAAACAGAGGATAAAAAATATAAAAAAATAATTTATTATACATTTGGAGACGAGGTAAGAAATATGATTACAAGCATAGGATCAACTCAAGAAACTTTGGCAGAAATCCTTGCAAAATTAAATCAAACAAGTACTGATAGCACAGCTTCTGTTGGAACACAAACAGGGAAAAGCAATGCTCTACAAGGTACAATCGGCGATTTAAGCATTGATTTTCAACAAAGCCTTGCAGCTTTATTATCTACAAACGAAACAGAAACAGATAACGAGGATATAACATCTACTAATGATAAAACAGATGCAGATGATAACTTAACAGCACGTTTAGGCGCACCTGCAGGTCTAGATTTGGAACAAGACTTAGCTTCTCAATCATTGACAGAAAAATTAAAAAACATGAGCTTTATGAAGATGTTCGACCTAGACAACGACGGCGCATTAACAAAGAATGACTTCAACGTGGCAAAAGAAAAATCTCCACTTGTTCAAAACTTAGCAGATGCTTTCGAAGACGCAACAGATAACGGAGGTATTTCAGGGTTTTTCCAAAACATGTTTAATCAATACAAAGATTCACCAATCAGTCTTGTAAAAGATGCAGTTGAAATCTTTGCATAAGATTAAGAAAAAATTTAATAGTTAAAATCAAGGCGAAACTTCTCTTGTAAGAGAAGTTTCGCCTTTTAAATAAAATCTTACCTCTTTTAATACAGAAAAAATATGTTAAAATAAATAAAAAGAGGTATTTATGAAAAAGTATGTAATTTTATCAATAATTTGCGCATTTTTATTAGGTGGCGCATCGTTCGCAGCAAAATATAAAGTGAACACATCAGGTACTGTTAAAAGCCCACAGGGTACGACAGTAGCGCAACCTAAGACACAAAGTAATCCGTATAGTGTTTATACACCAACATCTTACAATGCACAAACTCAGACTTCACAAGTTCAATACATAGACCTTGTAATGGACTATTCTGGCTCAATGTCAAGATGGATTGAACAAGCAAAACGCACAATGTCTAGCATTATTGCACAAATTCCAAGTTCTACAAAAGTTGGATTACGTGTATTCGGACAAGGGGTTACTGGTCCAAACTTAGCTCCTCAAATGGGTACAGTTACTGGTACAAAGAAAGTTAACGGCAAAATTCAAGTATCAGCTCAAACTGCTGTTCACCCTTCAGCATTTAGCGGAGACGGTTGTACAGCAACGCAAAAAATGGTTGCTTTAACACAAGCAAGCGCATCTTCACTTATTGCAGGTATGAACCTAGCACAAATCGGTGGTTCTACTCCAATGGTTTATGGTATGCAAAGAGCTGTTTCAGAAGACTTTGGGGGATTTGATAGAAGTGCACCTAAAAAATTAATTCTTATCACAGACGGTGGAGAAAACTGTGGTGGCGACCCTTGTAAATTTGCAAAAGATTTAATGAGACAACGTTCCGATATACATATTGACGTAATCTTAGTCGATTCAGGCTCAAGTAAATTGTCTTGTCTTGCAAGCACAACTGGTGGACATATGTACAAAGTTGATGATATTTCTAAATTCTCAACTGTCTTAACTCAGTCAATGCAAGCACAACCAACAACAAGCACAACTACTAAGACAACAACTCCAAAACAACAACAATACGAATATTACAAAGACTAGTTTAGAGAAACCTCAAACTGTCCACCATATATTTTAACGGTTAAACGCATTGTTCCACCGTTATAACCAGTAGGTGGAGCTTTGAAAGTTGGAGTTGACATAACTGCTTGATAAACTTCATCATTCAACATTCCGTTATCTGATTGTTTTGCGAATGCTCTATTTGTAAGCTGACCAGATGATGAAACTTTGAAGGTAACAACACAAGTACCATCACCTAAAATATTTGTAAAATCTATTTTTGAAGCAATTTTGTTTCTCAAAGAAATCTTGTAATAAGCCATTTCTTGAGGATTTGCAGAAGTTGCAGTTGTTGTTTTAGGCGCAGTAGAAGCCTTTGTTGTAGTTTGCGCTTTTGGTTTTTGAGTAGAAGTTGATGTTTGTTGAGGTTTAGCAACAGTCTTTGGCTGAGTTTTTGTTTGAGTTTGAGTTTTTGACTGTGTCTTACCTACATTAACAGGTTTTGAAGGTTGAGGCATAGGCAAAGTTACTGCATTATTTTTTTTAGTAGCTTGTTTTGGCTCAGCCTTTTGAACTGCAGGTTGTACAACCTGAACAGGTTCTTGTTCTACAACTGTTTCTTCTTGTTGTGTTTCTTCTGGAATTTGCATTTCTGCCACAGATTGAGCAGTTGGTTTTGTGCTATCCCAGATTTTATCAATATTTGGAATATTGTTATTTATTGTTTGTTGTTCAACTTCTTTTTTTGCTTGAGCATTTGGATCTGGATTTCCAACAAAGAAAATAACAACAAAAGACAAGATTATACAAATCAAAAAGATTGTTAATGAAATAGGTTCAATCTTTATTTGTGGTAAATCCGGTCTTTCAAAAACGATTAAAGGTTCTTGTTTTTTCTCTTTTTTTGGAGCCTTTTCAACTTCAACTTTTTCAATCTTTTCTTCTTTTACAGGTTCTTTAACAACTTTTTTGTCTTCAACTTTAAAAGGACTTCCTTTTGGTAAAGTTACTTCTTGCGGAGTTTCAACTTGTTCAACGATTTCATCAAAAGTATCATTACCGCAATCACAGTAATCAGGTTTAACGTCAAATTCAGTTCCGCATTCTTTACATCTAAACATTATTAATCCTATCTTTTAACCGTTTCTGTATCGTTGTAATCTGTTGGTGAACTATATTTTGAAGTATTAGAAACTTTAAAACCACCTTCAACATTTGTTGTAACACGGCTTGAACCAGCTGGAAAATCTAAAATTGAATGACCTTGATAACCTCTTATTACAGGTGCAATGTATTGAATTGCCATTGGTGTATAAGCAGGGTTCAAAGACCAAGTTTTAACATTAGAAACTTTTCCGTATTTATCAACTGTAAATGAGAATTTGAATACAACACCGTTTTGAACATCAGGAAGTCTTGAATCCTTCATGATTTGGTTTTGCAAGTTTGAACGCCAAACATTCCAAGCAATTTCTTCTTGTTGAGGAGTCATTGTTTTTGTTTGAGGTTTAGACTGTGTTTGAGTTTTTTGAGTTTTTGGTGCTGGTTTAGAAGTTGTTTTTTCAACTGTCTTTGGTGCTTCAACCTTCTTTGTTTCAGCTTTTGGAGTTTGAACTCTATTAACTTTTTGAGTTTTTGGAGTTTCAACTTTTTGTTGTTGAACTTGTTGTGTTACAGGTTCAGAAACAGTTTGTGAAACAGGTTTTGGTTTTTGCAAATCTTCTCTGCTTACAGTTGCAATAACTTCATTTTTAGTAGATTCTTCTGGCTTATAATCCTGTTCTGTAACCATATAACTAGAATCTGTAACAAGCACGTTTGAGTGCATTTGAGGTTTGATACAACAAATGCACGCAGTTATTATAATCGCTACAACTAGCAATATTTTTAGAAAAGAATTGTAATTCATTAGTCTCTATCTATTTTATCTGTCAATCCATCACAAGCAAAGATACTGAATTTTGTAGCGCTTAACATATAAGTTTCAGCAATCAAAATTGCAGTTGGAACAAGAGCTGCCAATAAGCTTAATGCCATACCGCCAAGGTCTCCGCCCATTTCTTGCATAAAGTATGAAACGTTCATTGAAAATTCAATAAAGATAATACACAAACCAATTGTGAATGATTGACGCATTTCTGTATTTAATTTTCTGATACCTTCAAGACCAAAGATTTCAACACCGTGTTGAAGATAGTTGCTGAAACCATCTGTTTTTAATACGTTTGAAGATTGAATTTTTTTATTGCAAGTGAAAGCATTAACAAAAGCAAAGAATGCAAAAACAATCATTACTGTTGCTAATACCAAGAACACAGGGCTAAATCTTAAACCTGAAATTCTTATCCAACCTGCAGCTTCTGGGAAACACATTGCCAAAGTATTTGATACACCATAAGCCAAGAATGGCGCTGTACAAATACCTAACAATATTTCGCCTGCTGATTTAAGTTGTAACATAAATGATTTGTCTTTGATATTTCTGATTTTTGTTGAACTTAAAGAATTTGCAAATCTTTCAATCCAATTTTGGTATTCTTTAACAACTCTTTCAAAATCTTCTCTGTATTCATAGTGATTTAATTCTTTTGAAAGTTCTACACTATTGTTTTTGAAGTAACCGCAAGCGATAGCAAGAGTTGCTGTAATTGCAACAAACATCAATGAAATTAAGATTGCAAATACAGGAATTGTTTTTGGAGTGAAGTAATACAACATATTAACAATATAGATTGCAACGTAGAAAATTGCAGGAATCATAATCATAAATTTTTCTGCAATTCTTGATACTGATGTATCTTCACCAAGCTTGTTTTGTAAATATAAGAATACACCTTGTTTTAGGATTAAACCTAAACCGTAAATTATAACGGCAAAGATAAATATAACTTTTAAGTTAATAGGCATTTGAATTACCATGCCAGCATCTGTCAATGGTAAACCCATTAAATAGTTTGATAAACCAAATGAACAAACAAATGATGCCAATAATAAAGCGATATGTAAAACAATTCCACCTTTTGAATTCATAGAAAGTTTTTTAGTAATATCGTTTATCGGATGAGCAACCTCGTTAATGATAGCAATTCTTGCTTGCTCAATTTCAGCTTTTCTTTTTTCAATCTTTAATCTAACTTGAGCATTAGCTTCGTTACCATAAAGACCTTTAATGTCTGTTTCTGTTAAATTTTCTTCTGCAAGAGTAGTGTTTGATGAATTACCAATAATTTTAATCATCAAAAAGTCGTCAGAACCGTCTACCATAAGCTTGCAAACTTTTTCAATTTCTAATCTTGCTGGAATAGGTTTACCTTTGAATAAGAAGTTGCTGTTACCAAATTGATTTAAAAGCACACATTTGTTAGCTTTTGGGTCATATTGAACAGTCAACATACAGTCAAAAGGTACATCTAATCTAAAATCAAATCCGTCTTTTGAACAGATATTTACTAACTCTTTGTCAGTAAAAGTTTTTTCATTATTTTTTGAAATAATTGTAAATGCCATAATTTATAAAATTCTCCTATCTTCCGATTGCTTCTAAAAATTTTCTTTGAGCTTTTTGTGCGCCTTGTTCGTTAGCAACAATAAGCTTCTTTTCGCCCAACACTGGGTTTAAAATTTCCTTCACCATATCCAATCTTTCTGGGTGAGCATATACAAACATCATAGCTAAATCTGGTGCGTATTGTAAAACATTTTCAACATTCTTTGGTAAAACTTCCCAATTGATTTGTTTTGTAACATCGCCTTCGTTAGCTAAATCACCAATAACAACGATACCAGGAACATATCCTTCTTTCTTCATTGTTAAAGCGTGAGAGAATGCTTTTTTCAAACCTTCACCATAAGCTGTACCATAATCGTTTTGGTCATATTTTGTAAATTCAGTAACAGCTTTTGTAATACCCATGCTATCGCTTGGAGTACCTTCATAAATTAAATATGCTTTTTGTGAAACTTTTAAAATTTTAACTTCGTCTTCTGGGTCAAGTATTGAACATAATGATTTTAAGTATTTAATCTGTTCTGGTAATTTACTTTGGTTTGAAGCTGATGAATCAACTACAAAAATAACTGCCGCTTTGTGGAATTCATCAACCTTTATGTTTTTTACACAAGAGTAAATCAATTTACCAATAATTGCTATACCTAAAATTAAAAGTCCTAATACTACTAATCTCTTATTCATAATCTATTTTCCTTATTAATATTGAAATGTAACACTTATAGGTTTAGTTAAAACCAAATCCAATTCTGTATAAACAGGAATTTCAGCATCAACCCCTGCTTCTACACCTTCTTTTAACGCACCACCGGCAGCACCAGTTGCAGCACCGATAGCTACTGCTTTGCCGTAGCTTGTATCACCATCTGAAAGTAATGCGTATATCAAACCACTTACGATACCAATTATAGCACCAGTCGCAACAGTTTTAGCTGTACGACCTAATTTACCCTCGTTTGTAACGGTAAAATCTACTGCTTCAGTTGATATGTTATAAACTTTGCCTTCAGTAGTTGTAAGGTTATTAAAATTAATAACGATACGACCATTTATTGAACCCATTGTAGCATGTCTTGCCTTTTTAACAGCTCCTGTAACAACGCTACCTTGTGGCGCAATAACACTACCATTTACAAGCCAATCTTCTGATAGAATCGCAGTAACACTATCCCCTGCATTTGCAGTTGCAGTGTTTAATGGAGTTTGTAAGTAAGTTTTAAAAGTTGTACCTTTATCAATTTTACCTACATAACCTTTTAACGATGTATTTTGAACTCTGTTTGCAGTTGTTGAAGTGTATTGAGGTTGTTGAACCGGTTTTGGTTCAGAAAAATCATAATTTGTACTTCCCATCAAAACTTTTTGAGCTTGAGCTTCGTACAAAGTTATATATTTTTCATTTGCAGTTTTTTCATAATCTAAACCACCACTTTTAAGCGCTTTCAAAATAGTTTTATCTAACGCATTATTACTTGTTGATCTAAAATAATAAAACAAATTATTACCAGTTTGTTGCAAAATTACTACAACGTAATCTGACCCGTTTGTTTTTAAAACTGCATAATATGGGTCTTTCTTTTGAAGTTCATATTTTGAATTATAAATTTCTGGTTCTACTAATGATTTTACATAATTTTTATTTGTATCTTTAACAAAATACAAATTTGAACATGCCGCAAATGTCATATTTGCAGATAGCAAGTAAAAAATAGAAATAAATAATGCAAGAAACTTCTTCACTAATTACCTCTCTTTTCCTGAACTTGCGTTGTTGTAGTTTGTTTTGTTGTAGTCATTGAACCATCATCATTGAATTTAATCAAATAATCGATAACACTCACATTAAACTGTTTGTGCATAACCGGTTTACTAATTAAAACAACACCAGTTGCAATAACTATAACAATTCCAATAATTGTAAAAAATGATTTATTCACGCTATCTTACTCCGTCCTTATTTCTATTATATGAACAAATCATTCTTTGGGCATAAAATTTACAATGGATTTTAACATTAGTTAACTATAAATTAAACCAATCAATCTCATTTAGGTTGTTTTTCTTTAAAAATTCATTACAAATTTTAAAATGATTACAGTTCATAAAAGCATTATCACCTTTACTTGCACCTAATGGTGAAGGGTGAGATGCCGTTAAAATTAAAATATTTTCTCTATTTTCAAAAATTGGTAAAGCTCTTTCAATAGCCTTGTTTCCCCACAACATAACTACTAAAGGCTCATTTCTGTCTGCTAATTTTTCTAAAACTAAGTCAATAAAAGGTCTCCAAAGTTTTAAAATTTTGTTTTGATGTTTTTCATCATAAAATGTCAAAGCAGTATTTAAAAGAAATACTCCTTGTTCAGCCCAAGAGGTCAATTCCCATTTATCAAATACAAAATTTTTATCAAAATTTTTGTTTATAACTTTGAAAATATTTTTTAAAGATGCCGGACATTTTTCTGCTCTGCTTGAAAAAGCTAACCCGTGAGCATGCTCTGGGTTTGGATATGGATCTTGTCCAAGAATTAAAACTTTTACGTCTTCAAAATTAGTAAGTTTAAAAGCATTAAAAACATCATCTTTTTTAGGTGTAGAAAATTGTTCAAGAGCTTGTTTATAAATATTTTCACAAAGCTCTAAACCTTCTTTACCTAGTGCAATATCCCAACTTTTACTAATAGAAAAATTTTCCATGTCTCAATTTTATCATACAAATAAATACTTATAAAAATATTCAATTAGGTAATATAAAAATTTCAGCAAGCAATCTAAACTTTCAAGAAATAGGAAAGAGAGGTTAAAATGTCAGAATTTTCAGTAAAAATGATAAGAGAAATGGGTGTTGATGTAGATGAATTGTTGAGACTATTAATCACAAATGCAGGTTCTGAGATATCAACTTATTACCACTATATGTTATTAAGAAACAATTTAACAGGTCCTGAAGGCGAAGCTCTAAAGGAAATCGTAGAAGATGCAAGAATAGAAGATAGAAACCATTACGAAGCTCTTGTTACAAGAATTTATGAACTCGGTGGCGAATTGCCAGACAATCTTGTAACTTTCTATGAACAAGCAAGTTGCCCTCCAGCACATTTACCAAAAGAAAATCAAAACACTATGGAGATAATTAAGATTTTGAGACAAGCCGAAGAGTGCGCAATGGTAGGATATAATCATATTTGTAAACTAACTCATAACAAAGATTTTAGAACCTTTGACCTTGCAAAAGCAATTCTTCACGAAGAAACAGAACACGAGTGTTGGTTTGCAGAAATATTGACTGGCAAACCTTCTGGGCACTTTAAACGCAAAGGCGAAGCTTCACCATTTGTTAGTAAATTTTTAAAATAAATAAAAATAAAGGAGGAATTAAAAAATTTCCTCCTTTATTAATTAGTTCTCTATACATTTTTTGTAAAAGATACGTTCCTGTTCAAAAGAACTATCTTTACTTAAATAATAATAATATGGATCTGGATAGGCAGAATCATTATCCCTTTGAGGATAAAAAGATAATGGCGAAAAACCATGAGAAATAATTGTTCTTGATAACCCTTGTTCATATTTATATATAATTCTTACCTTTCGTTTCTCTTTTTTTATTGATTTAATAAATTTTACGAAAAACTTTTTAGAAAAAATATTTTTTGATACAGAAAGAAAATAAGATTGAATATGAGGGTCATCTTCGCCTAATATAAGTTTTTTAGAATAACCTTTTTTATTGATAGTTAAACCATAGAAATCGTTTAATTTTACACCTTCCATTAAAGGTTCAAGAGAAGCATTTGTATTGTATATAACAGAATCATTACAAAACAAAATGTTATCAACACTATCTAGTATTTTTAACTTTTTTAGTAACAAAAAGCCTCTTTTGTAAGAACCAAAATCATATTCACCATGTCTTTTAAAGATATATGCATCTACAATATTTGTAATTTTATTAATTTCATTTGGTAATATTGGACAATCTGATACAAGAACTAAGTACGCAGAATATTTTTTTAATTCTTTTAAATAATTTATTGTATTTTCCAACAATAAACCATCTTTATTGAACATAGCAAAAACTGCAGCTATTTTTCGATTAGCAAGTGATGATTGATTGATTGATTGATTGATTGATTGATTGATTGATTGATTGATTGATTG
>CAVCIU010000044.1:0-13098 GCA_963602355.1 Methanobacteriaceae archaeon | reverse complement strand
TAACGGCATCAATTTATCTAAAACTTCTTTTCTATTAATTTCAGGTTTCATAAGAGAGTCCCCCATATATGTAAAAAAAGAACGGAATTATCCGTTCTTTTTTAAGACCTTAACTACATTATACATGAGATAATAAATTTGTAAACCCTCTTAACTTTGCACAAAAATATTACTTGATTATTAATATAGTAAGCAAGAGTTATTGACAAACCTTTATGATTACAATATTATTAGAATACAGGTTATGGCGACATGGCCAAGTGGTAAGGCAGAAGCCTGCAAAGCTTTTATCCCCCAGTTCGAATCTGGGTGTCGCCTTTTTTAAATAAAAAAAACGACTTCTTCGGAAGTCGTTTTTTTGTAAATTATTCCAAAATTATTTTTACATTTAACTCATAAATAAAATTTTGCTCTGTTAACTATTACCTAGAGCTAATTTCAGCTGTCAAGTCCGTAAAAATACTTACGTATAAATACGGACTTTAAAAATTTTCAAAATTCGTCATAATAAAAAAGTTGAGAAAGGAGAAGAATAAAAACATATGCACAACTCAATGCTAAAAATATTATTAAAGATATTTATCAATCACTGCTAACAAAAATATAGTGCCAATATATATAAAAGGAATAGCCATTGAAATTAAACTTATTATCTGTATTATTAATACAATTTTTGAATTTAAAAACTTTTCACTTCTTATACTTATATTTAAAAGTCTTTCAAAAATATAGATGATTAAACCTATTATAAATGCAATAGCTGTTACCTGCATGGATAAAATTGCGCAAATAACGCTTGGAAATCCTATACCATCAGAGGAAGGTTCACTAAAGAAGAACTCAATATAAGCAAAAGCAAAATCAATTACTACGGCGAACACAAATAATCCAATGATTATTAAAAAATTAAAACCATAGCTACTTCTGAATTTGGCGTTTTTAAACTTATCTAAAATCATAAAAGTATCTTACACAAAATAAGAAAGGAGAACAATAAGATTTATGAATAGCAATTTAAAATTTGATAACGAAATGAAAGATTTATAAATGAATAGCTAGAACTATGAATAGCCAAATAACCGCAATAACAAAATAGTATATTGGGGTAAATATTAAAAAATATCCTAGCCAAAAAATTATTGTTTTAGGCTTATTGAAGTTTTCTAATATTTTTAAAGTTTTAATCTTGCCTATATCTTGAAGATATCTTTCTATGTAATAGCAGATAAATAATATGAATAATAATATATAAACGCAACATACAATGAGAGGGTAATTGTAAAAAAGAGTGTCAGATGAATAAGCCATATTTTTGTGTGTTTTTTCATATTCAACATAGCTTGGATAAAACCACTCAAAAAAAATGTTAGTACCAATAAAAATTAAGTAACCAAACAAAGATATTAAATTTGTAGTAATACAATTTTTAAAATTATCAAACATATTAAAGACATTGTAAAAGAAAAGGAGACAAAATGAAAGATTTAAGTGAAAAATTTAAAAATGAAATGTATGCAAAAACTAAAAAATATCAAAAAATATATGGTTTTGATATTGGAACAGGTGAACACGACACATGGAATAATGAAGCAGATGCCTTTAAACATGCATATATGCAAGCAATAGCACAGTTTGATTGGGGCAGTATTGTAAGTACAATTGGTGGATACTATCATGAAATAGACGGACTAAAAAGTAATCAGCCTTATGAAGAAGCAAATATGGACTTATGGAATAATGAAATCGGTAGAGAAATTGGAAGAAATATGAAAAATTTCATCATGGGCAAACGAAAATCTGAATACCCAAGAGAAAAAATAGAAGATATGATAGCAGATGAAATTATAAAAAGAATGAAAAATGGTGAATTAATAACAAATCCAAAAGACAACCGTTCATTCGTAAATAAAAAACTAGGAGTTTATGAAATAAACAAATTAAGAAAACAGTTCAAAACTTTTACAGGTTATGCTTCAAACATTGAAAATGACATTCTTAAAAATAAAATTTTTACTGCCGAAGAAATCGGAAATTTATCAACAAATGATTTTCAAAAATATGAAAAACATATTAACAATCAATTAAAAAATTACGGAATTCCAAGAAATATTGAAGTCGACGAAAAGGTTAAAACGGGTGATTTGATTTGGGTTAATTCGTACAATCGTGATGACGGCACAAAAGTTTGTGAATATTACAGAAGAAAATAAAATTGAACAAAAAAAAAGAAGCCCTCCAGACTTCTTTTTTTGTTATTCTCTTGTACTTATAAATTCTCTATCCTGTGTTTGTTTATGTTTTTCTCAATCGTGTTCTTTTAATTCGCTTGGATTATTCGGGTTGTCGCGGGAGTATATTTTATGGCTCTCACGGCTTTCCTCTCGTAAACGATACTCAATCGTTTACTCGGCAGAGTCGAAAATCCGCTAGTTGATTGCAACTAACATTGTTTTTACACCTTGTTCGTTAGTTAAAGTTCTTGCTGCTGCCATAGCCATTGAACGTCTTTTTTTAGCTCCTCTTAAAACGAATTCTACTGAATTATCAACATTATTGCTTGGCATTTCGATTTTTCTTAACATAACACACATTCCTTTTTCTTTTTGTCTTATTGCTTACAAGTTTTATATCGGACATGTTTTTGAAAAACTTTAGAGATTTGAATTATTATGTTAAGTTTTTGTTACAATCAAGCGAGCAGAGGCACTCTCTTTCCCCTCGCCACTTCGTGGCGAGGGGATTTTTTGCACGAATTTATGAGTGCATAAAAAAATCGGTGAGGGTTTGGATTGCTTCGCTTTGCTCGCAATGACAGGTTCTCAAACCTCACCATACCTTTTGTGTCATTCCGGACTCCGATCCGGAATCTGAGGTTAATGAATGTAAAATGCGGTCGTTGGTCAGATTCCGTGTCAAGCACGGAATGACATTTTATTTACTAATTTATTTTGCTCACTCGCGCTACTCACGAGTTTTTTTAATGAATAAATTTATTGCTTCTTTAAAATTTTTAGGGGTATCAAGTGTATTTTCTTCTACATCAATTCCAAATTCTGGTTTACCAGATAATTTTTTATATGAAATTAATGAGAAATAAATTATTAATGATGAAACAACAACCCATGCAATTGCGATAAAGAATTTTAGCAATATGTTTGAATTTGGTTTTTTGAAAGTATCATCATCTTGAAGATCTTCAATATCTTTGATTGTTATGTCTTCATCAGTTTTAAGATTTGCAACTGGAACTTCTGCAACTGGAGCATTGTTAGTTTGTGTTGTAGCAGATTTTGAAACTATTTCAATTTCATCTTCTGGTGCTGCAAAAGTTGTAATGCCACAGATTAGTGGCATTACAATTGCTATTAAAATTAAAATATTTCTTAATTTTTTAATCATTTTTATTCTTCTTCTGCTGATTTCTTTTTAGAAGTTGTTCTTTTTTTAGTAGTTTTACCAGCTTTGCTTGCGCCTCTGTTTGGTCTTCTGCCTTTTTTTGGTGCTTCTTCTACTGATTTTTCTTCAACTTGTTGAGAGTCTACTTCAACCTTTGATTGTTCTTCAATTACTGGTGCAATTTCTTCGTTTGGAGCCATTACAACCTCAGCAGTTTCAACTGGTGAATTTTCAACAAATTCTTTTACTTGTTGTTGTTTTTTGTTGTTATATTTTTTATTTTTTTGTTGTTTTTTTTCTTTTTTAATTTGTGTTGTTTCTTCTTGAGCAACTAAAGAAGGATTTTCGTTATTTTCCAAAACTTCTACTTGTTCTCTTTGAGGTCTATCGTTTTGGTTTTGGTTTTTGTGATTATTATTGTTATTGTTATTTTTCTTAAAGTTGCTTACAGGAAGTTTCATCTTAGCAGCTTTAGCTCTGTATTCGCCTTCTGCAGTTGGAGATGAGAATTTGAAATCCTCCATAATATATCCAGCACCTTGACAGTGAGGACATTTTTTAGCAAAGATTTCTGTCAAACTTTGACCTTGTCTGTGTCTTGTCAATTCTACAAGACCTAAGTCTGATAATTGACCAACTTGAGGTTTAGCTTTATCTTTTTCAAAAGCAATTTCAAGTTCTTCCATAACAGCTAATTTATCAGCTCTTGAAAGCATATCGATAAAGTCAACAATTACCATACCGCCGATATTTCTCAATCTTAATTGACGAGCAATTTCATGAACGGCTTCAATATTTGTTTTCAAAATTGTTTCATCTTGAGTGCCTGCACTTACGAATTTACCAGAGTTTACGTCGATTACTGTTAAGGCTTCTGTTTGTTGGATAAACAAGTAACCGCCTGATGGCATATTAACTTTAATTTGTAGTGCTGCTTTAATTTCTTTATGGATATTTGTTGCAATTAATAAAGGTTCTGTACCTTTGTATAATTCAACTTTGATATCTTTGCTCATGTGCCAGTTTTGCAATAAAGTTTGAACTCTATTTAGTGCAAAAGCTGTATCTACAAGAATTTCTTTAACATCTTCTGTACAAGCTTCACGGATAACTCTGTATAACAAGTCTTGGTCTCTTGATAATAAGTTTGGAGCTTCAAGAGATTCTGATGCTGTAATGATGTTGTTCCATTTTTCTAACAAGATTTCTAAATCTTCTTGAATATCAGCTTCTGTTTGGTTTTCAGCTTCTGTTCTAATGATTACACCTAAACCAACTGGTTTTAGAAGGCTAACGATTGATTTTAATCTTGCTCTTTCTTTAACTGATTCAATTTTTTTACTTACGTTGATACCAGCTTCAGAAGGGATTAATACTAAAAATCTACCTGGTAAGCTGATTTCTGTAGTAACACGAGGACCTTTGTGTCCTGTAGGTTCTTTTGTAACTTGTACAACTAATTTTTGTTTTGGTGATAATTTATCTTGTAAAGCACCTTTACCCATTACGTCTTGAGCATGCAAGAAACCCATTTTGTCATAACCAACGTTAACGAATGCAGCATCGATACTTGGTAAAATGTTTTCTACTGTTGCTAAATAAACATCACCTAATAAAACTTCGCCTCTGTTAATGAAGAATTCACTAACTTTGCCGTCTTCCATTAATGCAGCGATATTATCTCTTTCTGCAATTACAATCTTTTTTCCTTCTTCGTGAGAATTTCCTTGTTTTTTCATAAAAATCTTTCCTTTATATAGTTAAACTTCTTTTAAATCTTCATCTAAGAATTTTGTTCTTTTAATGTCGAATATAGTATTTGGATCGATAAGGTTCATAAGAACATCTGCTCTAACGGCTGGTATTTCTGACTGTTGACCTGTTTTTAGGACAATAAGTAGTTTTTCGCCTTCAAATCTATATGATTTTATAGAAGATTTTATATTTAATGTTTTTAGTAAACCTTTTTTATTTTTCTTCTCGATTAGAATTTCTGGAGAAGATAAAACTCTATCACAATTATACATGAAAGTTTCAAAATCGCAAACAGAGTTATTAAATAATTTTATTTCATACTCTGCCCATGCAACGGTTGTATCAATAGAATTTGCGTGTTTATCAATACGTTTTGCCTCTTTCACTTCGCAATGTTCAGGTAAAACTCGTTTTAATTCTTGTTTAATTTCATCTTCTGTTAAATCGTTATAACATTCAAAATCAACAAGTTCGCAATCACTTTCCACAAACAATGGTAGCGCAACCCCCATAGAAACTTTCATTGTAGGGTTAAAGCCTTGAGTGAATGCCATATCAAAATTTGTACGACACATTGATTTGATAAAGAAATTTTGAAAATCTAAGTGTGAAAAATATCTCAAATTACCAGATTTTGTAACTTTAATACGATATCTGTAAACCTCATCTTTATTAATCTCTCTGTGTTCTGATGAAACCTCTTTTGGAGTATATTTTTTATCATAAACTTTTTTAACTTTTAAATTTCTGCAAACACCACAATTTACACAATGTTGTTCACAAGTTGGAGTAAATCCTTCTTTATTAAAAGCTTTTTGATAATCGTCCATTAACCATGATTTATCAAGACCAGTATCAACAAAATCCCATGGTAATTCTTCCTCTAAAGAATATTGGTGATTTGCTAAATCTTCAAGGTCAAAGCCTAAATCTTTAGCTGTGTTTTTCCAAACATCTTGGTCAAAATATTCACCCCACGCATCAAGGTAACAACCTCTTTTGTAAAGCTCTTCAATGTATTTGCAAAGGCTTGCATCACCTCTTGTTAGAACAGCTTCAACTTGAGAAATAAAAGGTTCATGATAATTTATTTTTACACCTTTAATTGTTTTTAACTTTTCTTTTAAGTAATGAATATGTTCCATAATTTCGTCAATACGCATTTGAGGAACCCATTGGAATGGTGTGTGAGGTTTTGGAACAAAAACTGATAATGTACAAGTAATATCAAGAGAATGTTTTAAGCCCAATTCTTTTTTCATAACTTTTTGTTTCCAACGAATTGTACCCAAAAGATTTGCCATTTCTTCCATATCTTCAAGAGTTTCGCTTGGAAGTCCAGCAATAAAATAGAATTTAATCTTTGACCAACCATTTTTGTATAATTCAAGTGCAACATTAATAATTTGCTCACGAGAAATATTCTTCTTGATTACATCACGAAGTCTTTGACTACCAGCTTCTGGTGCTAGAGTCATTGCGGCTTTTCTAACCTCTTGAGTCAAATGTGCAAGCTCAAGGTTAAAACCGTCAATTCTTTGACTTGGCAAAGATACAGAAACTTTTTTGTCTTTAAATTCACAGTTTAATTCTTTAATAACTTCATTAATATTTGTATAATCATTTGAAGACAGTGAAAGCAAAGAATATTCATCATATCCAGTATTTTTAACAAGTTCTTTTGTAATTCTTATAACATCTTCTGCACTTCTTTCACGAACAGGCAAAGTTACGTGCCCAGGTTGGCAGAAACGACACATTCTTGTACAACCACGACGAATTTCTATTGTTGCTCTATCGTGTACTGAAGTTGAATATGGAACAGGATATTTTTTAAGTGCGTTGTCATAATTTAGTTGAACAAGTCTTTTTGTAACTTTTTTAGGATATTTTGCAGACCAAACACCTTCAAGCTCACAAAGTTTTTTGATTTTTTCATCACGAGGAGAATTTTTGTATTTTTCCAAAACTTCACAAACTTCTATGATTAATTCTTCTCCGTCTCCAACCAAGAAACAGTCGATAAATTCGCTCATTGGTAAAGGATTAAACGTACAAGGTCCACCTGCTAAAATAATTGGATCTTCATCTGTTCTATCAGAATTTTTGTACGGAATTTGAGACATTTCCAACATTTTTAGAACAGTTGTGTAAGCTAATTCGTACTGAATAGAAAAACCAACCACGTCAAAATCTTTAATAGGTCTTTTACTTTCTAAACCGTACAAAGGTTTTGGCTGAAAATCTTTTTCTGGTGCGTAAACTCTATCTGCCATATAATTTTCGTGTTCATTTACGATAGAGTATAAAATTCTTTGACCAAGATTACTGATACCAATTTCATATTTGTCAGGAAAAGCAAATGCAAATCTTAATTTTGCATCATCAAAACTTTTATTGAATGACAAAAATTCGCCACCAATGTACTGATATGGCTTATTACAATGATATAGGCTCTCGTGGTATTTTTCTATAAAGTCCATTACTATGCTAAATCTTCTGGGAAGTATTTATCTATTTCTATAATCATTCCATTAAGAGTATTATTTTCAAATTTTTCTAAAAACTTGTATAAATCTGTATTTGGCACATCATAGTTGTATAAGATAACTTCGTCGTCAACCTTTCTCATTACTCTAACAATATAATGACAATCTTCTGCATATTGTTTTAAGTAATCATATTTGAATTTTTTACCATTTTTGTCTCTAGAAATTTTTACATAATGAAAACCTTCAAAAAACTTGATAACATCATCGTGTTTATCGTTCTTTGAATGACTGTGTTTTTGAAACAAATCTATTACTTTTTCATTAATTTCGTCAGACATTAAAAATTCCTCTATGAACTAATGATATTAAAAATCTAAAAAGATGTAAAGAGTATAGCCAAAAATTTTAAAAACAATTATAATTGAAGAAAAAGAGAGGGGAGAAACAATGCTACCATTAATAACAGAAGAACATTCAACATTAACTTATGCCGAAGTATTTCAAGATATAAACGGTTGGAGAAAACAAATGGTACAACATTTGAAAGAAGAAAACCCCGAAGTTAATTCAGCAATTTTAGAGGTAGCAAATAATACAGATTTAGACCCAAAAGCCGTAGCACTTGGCGCATTTATGACATATCGTATGCTAGAAATGGCGATGGAAGAATAGGCTTTGCCGGTGTGAAGTGTCGGTGTCGGCTTTGCAACGGCAAAGACGAGCAGGACACGAAACACTACGATAGCGACGTAGAAATCTTTGATTTCACAGGAGCAAAGACAGTGTGAGCCGGTGTGAAGTATCGGTGTCGGCTTTAAAACCTACCCCTTTTTGTAACAAGTTTGCAATATTTTTAAAAAATCACGCAATTCTCATGTTTTAGGGCATTTAACCAAAATGTCAAAAAGTGTGTAAGAAAATTATTATATATATGGAAAGGGAATTACTATGAACGTTCACAGTGTAGGTATGACTCAACCTTCATTTAAAGGTTGGCTTAGAGAAAATGGTTATGAGAAAAAATATATTAATACAAATGCCATTATGGCTGTAGAGGGTTCATCTTCAGGTTATTCAAAAATGAAAATGATAGATGGTTCAACTATAAATTCAAGATTAGAAGTTAATCAGTTAGTTGGCAAAATAAATCAAGCAAACGGCTATGGCGGTATAGCAGATGTTCCAGAACATACGTTTTATGCTTAATTAAGATAGATTTATTAAAGAAGGCGAAGCTTTGTAGCTTCGCCTTTTCTGATTTAAATTTAAATTTTGTTACATACTACTTACAATAAACCTTATTTAAGCTATTATTAAATAAAAGGGGTTTATTATATGGAATTAAAATATAAAAGAATTTTGTTAAAGATAAGTGGCGAAGCATTAATGGGTAAACAAGACTTCGGTATTGATTATGAACCTGTTCAAATGATTGCTCAAGAAATTAAGAACATTCATGAAGAAGGTGTTGAAGTTGCCGTTGTAGTTGGTGGCGGAAACATTTTCAGAGGAATGAAAAACAGTACAAAATTAGGTATGGACAGAGCTTCAGGCGACTATATGGGTATGCTTGCAACTGTTATGAATGCTCTTGCTCTTCAATCTGCTTTAACTCAAATCAACGTTGAATGCAGAGTTCAAACAGCAATCGATATGAACCAAATCGCTGAACCATACAGAAGATTTAAAGCTCAAAGACATTTAGAAAAAAATCGTGTTGTAATTTTTGCAGCAGGTACTGGTAACCCATTCTTCACAACTGATACAGCATCAGCATTGAGAGCTTCTGAAATTGGTGCTCAAGCTATGTTAATGGCTAAAAATGGTGTTGACGGTGTTTATACAGATGATCCAAATGTTAATCCAAATGCTAAAAAATTAGAAAACATCAATTATGATGAAATCATTAAAAACGGCTTAAAAGTAATGGACACTTCAGCTTGTTCATTATGTAAAGAAAACAATATTCCAATTATCGTATTTGATTTCAAAGCTCAAGGTAGCATTAAAAAAATCGTTTACGGCGAAAAAGTTGGAACTTACGTAGGCGCTTAATATAAAAGCTCAAATTCAAAAAGAAAGTTATTATTTAAGAAAGAGGTAAATATGTCATTAGATGAATTATTCGTAAACGGCGAAGAAAAAATGGAAAAAGCTATCGAACAACTTAACCGTGAATTCAAAACAGTTAGAACAGGTAGAGCTAATCCAAACATTTTAGATAGAGTACACGTTGACTACTACGGAGCTCCAACTCCATTACGTCAAATGGCTCAAGTAACAGTTCAAGACGGTACAACTTTAGTTATCGCTCCATTCGACAAATCAATTCTTAAAGAAGTTGAAAAAGCTTTAACAAAAGCTGAATTAGGTGTTATGCCTAACAACGACGGTGTTGTAATTCGTATGATGTTCCCACCTTTAACTGAAGAAAGAAGAAAAGAAACAGCTAAAGACGTTAAAAAATTCGGTGAAGAATCAAAAGTTGCTATCAGAAACGTTCGTCGTGATATGTCAGATGCTTTGAAAAAACTTGAAAAATCTGAAAACTTACCAGAAGACGTAGTTAAAGATAATCAAGACAAAATTCAAAAATTAACTGATAAATATACAGGTAAAATTGAATCTATGGTAAGCGAAAAAGAAAAAGAGGTTTTAACTGTATAATGGAAAACACAACTCCTAAAAAATCAGCAATACAAAGATTAATAACTGGACTTATTATTGGTTTCACTGCACTATTTTTATTAATAGCAGGCGGTTTACCGCTACTAATGTTAATAGCAGTAGTCGTAATTATAGGTTCAATTGAGTATGTAAAAATACTTCAACACAAAGGATTTTATCCAAGCTTGAAGGTAATACTTGTTGTAAACACAATATTTGCAATTATCGCATATTTTAATTGCTCAAGATTAATGCCTGTCGCTTTAACGGCTGGTTTAACAATTGCATTTATGTGGGTATTGTTTAAAGGTCGTCAACCTTACATCGCTAACGTTGCAACGACTGTTTTAGGATTTATCTACTGTGGTTGGTGCCCACTATATCTTTTGTTCTTGAGAGATTTGGGTTCTCAAAACAGTACATCACTACAAATGATATTGAAAACTGACATCTTTAACGCAGGACTTGGATATGTAGTATTCTTGCTACTTTGCGTTGTAATGACTGACGTTGGGTGTTATGTTATCGGTAAAAACTTTGGAAAACACAAACTTGCACCAGTAATTAGCCCAAACAAAACTATTGAAGGCTCTGTTGGTGGTGCAATTTGTGCTATCCTTTTAGGTTTGGTTATTGCATATTTTATTAAATTACCTTTCTATCATGCAATAATTATGAGTATTTTAGTTACAGCATTTGCTCAAATTGGCGATTTGTGCGAATCATTGATTAAACGTGATGCAGGTGTTAAAGATTCTGGCGACATACTTCCAGGACACGGCGGTTTCTTAGACCGTTCTGATAGTTATATTTTAACTATTCCTATTCTTTATTACTACTGCGCATATTTTGTTCAATCAAATGATTTGATAACAAATATTTGCAACTTTGTTAAAGGATTGTTTTAGTGAATATTAAAGATTTAGAAAAAGTTTTTGGTATTGAAATCACTGATGAAGAATTATTTAAAAAAGCAGTTACGCATTCTTCATATACAAAAGAAAACTCTCTAAATTCACTATTAAACTATGAAAGATTAGAATTTTTTGGAGATGCAGTTTTGAAATTGGCTGTATCTGAAATTTTGATGAAAAAATTCCCAAATTCTAATGAAGGCGAATTAACAAAAATTCGTTCAATAATCGTTTCTGATGCGACTTTATCAGTTATAGCAAAGGAATTGGGATTATCTGAATTTTTAATACTAGGCAAAAATGCCGAAAAATCAGGTGAACGAACAAGAGCATCAATTAATGCTTGTGCCGTTGAAGCACTTATTGGCGCATACTTTTTGACTGGCAAAAAGAAAGAGATTGTTGAATTTTTAGGCAAGATTTTTGAACCTAAAATTGCAGACGTAAAAAATAATTTTGCAAAATATAACGCAAAAGAGATTTTACAAGAATACACTCAAGGCAAAACTAGAGAACTTCCACAATACCATTTGGTAAGAGAGTTTGGACCTCAACATGACCCAAGTTTTGAGATAGAAGTTATTTATCAAAACAGAGTTTTGGCTTGCGAAATAGGAAAAACAAAAAAAGAAGCAGAACAAAAATGTGCTTATGAAGCATGTAAAAAGTTAGGAGTTATAAATGAGTAATGTAATAATTTCACCTTCAATATTATCAGCAGATTTCACAGAATTAGGACGTGATGTTAGAGCAATCGAAGACGGTGGCGCAGATTGGATTCACGTTGACGTTATGGACGGACATTTTGTTCCAAACATTTCTATCGGTGTTCCTGTGGTTAAATCATTAGGTAAAGTTGCAAGAATTCCTCTTGATGTGCATTTGATGATTGAAAACCCAGAGAAATATATTGAACCATTTGCAAAAGCTGGTGCTCATATTATTACATTCCACTATGAGGCAACTCAAGATAAAACAGACGAAGTTATTGAATTAATTCGCTCATTCGGTTGCAAAGTTGGTATTTCTATCAAACCAAAAACAAACCAAGATGTATTAATTCCATACTTAGACAAAATCGATATGGTACTTGTAATGACAGTTGAACCTGGTTTTGGCGGACAAGAATTTATGGGCTATTGCGCACAAAAAATTCCTTATATCAGAGCAAAAGCTCCAGAAAGCTTGATTGTACAAGTAGACGGCGGTATTAATGAACAAACAGCAAAAGTTTGCAAAGGCTTAGGCGCAAATTCACTTGTTGCGGGAAGTTATATCTACGGTAGCGATAATATTAAAGCTTCAATCGAAAGCTTGAGATAATAAGAGCATAAAGAATTTTCAAGACAGCGAAAATTCAGATAAATTTAATTAAAGGGCGAAGCCAATGGCTTCGCCCTCTTTTTGTTAAATTTTATATATGTTGCTCCTGTCAAATCATAGATTTGAAACGTCGCTGTCGTAATGTTTCGTCTTCCAAAGCCTTGCACTTCTGCAAGCCTTTTCAGACTTCACACCGGCTGAAGCTCTATTCATTAATCGCATCAGCGCAATGTTTGCAAATACCTTTTTCGTTTAATTCAGCATATTTCCAACATCTTGCACATTTTTCGCCTTGAGCTTTTGTTACCCAAACTGTTGTATCGCCTTCTGTGTATTCATTCAATACATCAGCTGGTTTTTCATTTGTAACGTGTGCTTGAGATGTGATATAGATATTGCAAAGTTCATCTTCATTAGCTTTCAACAATTCAGCATCTGGAGATTTGATGTAAACAGCAACTTCTAATGAGCTACCGACTTTTTTATCAGCTCTTAAAGGTTCAATTGCTTTTGTTACGATTTCTCTTGATTTCAAGATTTTTGCAAAATCT
>CAVCIU010000043.1:0-13736 GCA_963602355.1 Methanobacteriaceae archaeon | reverse complement strand
ATTGTTGATAAAACAAAGTAAATTGAAATTTATTTAACCTACCTACCAAATATTAATTTTAATCGTCATTCTCAAAAGGAATGACTTTTTTTTGCTCATTTTAATTGTAAACATATGTAACAAAAGAACTTAAAATCCTAAAGTTTGAAATCAACTATGTCGATATATATATTGTTGATAAAACAAAGTAAATTGAAATTTATTTAACCTACCTACCAAATATTAATTTTAATCGTCATTCTCACAAAGAATGACTTTTTTTTTGCTCATTGTTGTATAATATAGTTATGTTAGGGATAAATTCAAAATATTGTGTCATATATAATACAGGAATTCCAGAATATAAAACTTCTTTAGAAGTTTTGGAGACTGTATTAGCAAAAAAAGGGCTTAATTATGTAAAATACGATATTCAAGACATGTCTGATTGTACCTGTGTTGACTCAGATTTTGTCTTTGTAATCGGTGGCGATGGAACAATCCTTAGAACTGCAAAATTCTTTGCGCCATACAAAATCCCTGTATTTGGCTTAAACATTGGTAGACTTGGTTTTCTTTCTCAAGTTAATCAATCAGATTTTGAATTTGCAGTTGATAAAATATTAAATAACGAATTTAAAATTGAAAATCGATTAATGCTAAAATTAAATAACATGTTAGCATTAAATGACTTTGTTATAAAAGGTATTTCAGGTTCAAGAACAGGATGTTTTAGATTAAAAATCAATAATAAATTTGTATGTGAATACATTGCAGACGGTATAATTATTTCAACACCTACAGGCTCAACCGCTTACGGACTTTCAGCAGGTGGACCCGTTTTATATCCAATGCTAGATGCTCTTGCAGTTGTTCCAATTTGTCCACATACATTGACTGCAAGACCTCTTGTTATTCCATCTACAGAAAACATTTCTATTCATTCAATCGATAACAACATGTCATTCAATCTTGCTGTTGACGGTGATGATGCAGGAGTATTTTCTCCTATGATAAATATTGAAGCTTCTGAATTAAAAGCACATCTTGCACTGTTAGATGACGATTTTTACAGCGTTTTACGTAGCAAATTTCATTGGGGAGTTGCACCAGAAAAATGATAAAATCTATTCACGTAAAAAATTATATTTTAATTGATGATATTACTGTGAACTTTTCAGAAGGTTTAAACGTAATCACTGGTGAAACAGGTTCTGGTAAAAGTATCTTAATTAACGCCATTGATGTTGCTTTCGGCGCAAAAGCAGGAAAAGATTTAATCAAAACAGGTACAGACAAAGCTACAATAGAGCTTTCCTTATCTGTTAAAAAAGATATTTCAAAATTATTAGATGAATATGGAATTGAAAACTGGGGTGAAGATTTAGTTATCACTCGTGAAATTTCAACATCTTCATCTCGTTCAAGAGTTAACGGTACTCTTGTTAACATGGATTTTCTAAAAAATCTAAAAGACCTATTTTTAGATATTCATTCTCAACACCAAACATATTCATTTATGCAACCAAATTGCCATATCAATTTATTAGACGAATATTCTAAAGATATTTATGGTAAAGAGTTAGAAGAATACAAAGGACTTTGGGCAGAATATCAAAAAGCATTAGCAGACTTAAAAGAAATTCAAAATGCTCAAACTTTAACTGAAAATCAAATTGATTTTCTAAAATTCCAAATCGACGAAATATCTTCTGCAAATATTGAAGACGTAAACGAAGATACCGAATTACAAAATGAATTAAACATCTTATCAAACGCAGAAAAGTTAAAAGAATATACAACAGGCGCCTTTTGGACATTATCAGAAGATGATAATTCATGTCTAAATGGTTTACTTGCCGTAAAATCATTACTTTCAAAAGCATCTGCAATGGACGAAAATCTTTCTGAATTAGAATCAACCTTCCTTGATAAAATCGAAGAAATAAAAGATATCGCATCAGAACTTAATACATATTCTTCAAGATGTGAATTTGACCAAGAAAGAATTGACGAAATACAAGAACGAATCTATCTTTTAGACAAACTAAAACGCAAATACGGAAACACTCTTGAAGAGGTTTTAAACACTTATAATAAGCTTTCTGACGAGTATTCAAAAATTGAATTATCAGAAGATTTACTATCAGATTTAACAATAAAAGTTGAAAAACTAAAAAAAGAATTAACAGAAAAAGCAAAACTTTTGACAGAAAAACGTAAAGAAGTAGCTGAAAATTTATCAAAAATCATTGTAAATGAATTGAATGATTTGGAATTGCCAAAATCTAAATTCAAAATTCAAATTTCACCAGTAGAACTAAATTCAAACGGTGCAGATAACGTTGAATTCCTTATTTCTACAAACATTTCAGAAGATGTTAAACCACTTATAAAAGTTGCATCTGGCGGTGAAATTTCTCGTGTAATGTTAGCTATAAAATCAATTTTTGCTCAAAATGACGACATCGACACAGTTATTTTTGACGAAATTGATACAGGTATATCTGGGAAAGCTTCAATTTCTGTATCTGAAAAAATCTCAAATCTTGCTAAATATAGACAGATAATCTTAATTACACACCAAGCAATCATTGCATCAAAAGCAAACAATCACATTTACGTCTCTAAAAAACAAGATGATATAACAACGGTAAATATAAAAATTCTTTCTGCTGAAGAAAAAATTAAAGCATTAGCAGAGCTTGCAAGTGGAGAAGTTAACGAAGAATCACTAGAATTTGCTCGCTCTTTAGTTCAATAATTTTACAAAATATTGATAATCCCTACAATGTTTTGTTCTGCTAAATAACTTATCCTATAAATGTAAGGATAGGTGGAAATTATGTTTAGAATTTTAGCATTATTTATGGTAGCTGTTGTGTTGAGTTTGGCTGTTTTTGCACAAAATTTTGATTTTAATTCATCAAGTCAAAATACGACTAATTCAAATGGAATGTGTACAGGAGGAGCTTGTTCTATAAATAGTGTAAACAACAATCCAATACTTCAACATAACAGCAACATGTATGGACAATCAACGGGTTTAAGTCCGCAAACAACAGGAGCTACTGAAAGTAAAGGCGGAATAGGTGGAACACCTTTTACGTATGACTTTAACTGCCAATTCGGTAACTGTATCGGAGAACCTACGGGTTCATACAAACCTTAGACAAAACAAGAGAGAGGACAAGAGCCCTCTCTCTTCGGTTTATTTAAAACTTTTAAGTTTATTTTAATTCAGCAAGTTCTTTTTCTGCTCTTTTTCTAACTGCTGGATCAATATCTCTTGAAGCCTCTGCAAATAGTTGTTTCAAGTCTTCTTTGTATTCTGGATCTTTGATGTAGCTTAATGATGCTAATGCAGCTTCTCTTGAACCAGCATTTTCATCGTTTTTAAGTTCGTTAACGATACCAGCCATACCAACGATTTCTTCCATTGGAACAGTTGCGTTTGCAACTTGTTTAACACCGTCAGTGTATTGTTTTTGAAGAATTGCAGTTGTATACATTGCGTATTCTTTGTTTCTTTGAACTAATTTTTTATCAGCTTCTGGAACTTTTGTTGTATCTTGGCTCATAATACCGATTAATGAATCAAGAACTTTGATATCAAGCAATTCATCTGCTTTTTCTGGAGCTAATTTTGAAATTTGAGCGATAGCTTCCATTGCATTTGCTTGTTCTTCGTAATCTTTACTGTTTAAAATTTCTACTAAACCATCTAAATCTAATTGAGGTTTTAAAGTTTCAGCCTCAACAATTTCTGGTCTTCTTTTTGGAGCTGTTGTTTTAGCTTCTTCAGCAGCTTGACCTTTGAATGCTTCAACTGCTTTTTCTGGAGTTTTTACTTCATTTTTAGCTTCTGCATTTGGAATAACATCTTCCGGTTTTGTTTTTTGAACAGGAGCTTTTACAGATTTATTATTTTCTAAAGTAATTTTTGTTTTTGGTTGAGCTAAAGCTTGTGCTCTTAAAGCTTCTTGAGGAGTAACTTTATTTTCCTCTGCTTTAATAGGATTAGTTGCAACATTTGGTTGGTATTGAGGCATCATATGAGGCATAGCCACTGGTTGAGGCATCACATACATTGGTTGCATTGGATACATATAAATTGGTGCAGTAAATGCTGGTTGCATTTGCATCATTTGTTCTTGTTGTTTATTATCATCTAATCTTTTTGCTTTTATTGGAGAAATAGCATTAACCGGTTCTCCTGCTCGAATTGGACTGATTGCATTGATTGCCATAGTACAATTAACCTTTCCTTACACACTTACATTAAAATAAAGTCAAAAAGATTATTTTTTTTGCTATATTTCGAGAATTATGTTAAGAAATAGTTACAATTGCAAAAACAAGTTAAATAATGGTTTTTAGTCCATTAAACATGAATAATTCTTTGCAATCATCTTTATTTGTATCATATTTTTGAGCAATCAAAGCACACACAATTGCCTCTAATTGTGCTGCTGGCATCATATTTGAAGGGATTTCGTCAAAACCATGCTCAATTTTTAATGTATTTTGTAAGAATTTACAATCTGCCGGAGTTCTTTCTTTAAAATAAGAACTCAAATTTAATGTTTGTCTTGCAAGATATAATTCTGTTCTAATTAAATCAATACCTTTTGATTTTAACTCGTTAAAATACTCACAACCTCTTTTTGTATAACGTTGAGTCCAATTTTCACGATTTGGAATATGAGTATTTGTCGCAACTTGTTGGTAAGGTTTCGATAAAATTCTCCATTTACCTTCTAACATAGAATTATCCCAAGGTAGAGAAATACAAATTGTAGAATTTTTCAAAGATGAGTAGTTGTCAAAGAAAAATTGAATATCTTTTACTTTGAATAATTTATCAATTAAAATTATGTTTTTATTATCGTCAATGACCGCTAAACCACTTTCAACTGTTGAGGCAGGTGCCATTGCTAAACCTATATAATATTTCATAATATCCTTAATTTTCTTGGAAATCTATGTCAAAAGTTTTTGGATCAACAATATTAACAGGTGCTAAATCTTGATTATAAAGCATTTTATTACCAGGATTTAATTGCATTGTTTCAGTTGATTTATCCTTCATCATAATTGCATTGTTTTCTGCTGCAACATCACCTTCTGCTAAGTTTTTAGCAGCTTCTGATAAACCTTTTAATCTTTTGATTGTATGCATTCTTTCTGCTTGGAATTTTTCTTGCTCAGTTTTGCTCATTTTCATCAAGTCAATTTGAGCATTTTCCATTTGTTTAAATTTATTTCTTAAAATAATAATATCAACACGGCGGTTTCTTTTTTGACCAGCCTGAGTTTTATTATCAGCGATAGGTCTTGTATCACCATAACCAACAGCTGTAAACAATCCTGGCATAAGTTTAAATTGACCAATCAAGTGTCTAATGATTGAACTTGAACGAGCAGATGAAAGTTCCCAGTTTGAAGGGAACACAAATGACATGATAGGTGAATTATCCGTATGACCTTCAACTCTAATATAGTGAAGTACAAATTTTTCAGTAATCATTACACCTACTTTATTCAAAGCGGCCAAAGCTTTTGGTGTCAAGGTTGCAGAACCTGGATTAAAGATTAAATCTTCACTAAATGTAATTACCAAACCTTTATCAGTAATTTCAGATTTTACACCTTCAAGTTCACCTTTTTTAGTCGCATCTTTAATTTCTTGATCAATTTCTTCATAAGAACGTTGTTCATAAGCTGGACTCATATATTCCAACATTAAAGGTGAAACAACAGAATCAGCACTCTTTGCATCAACAGGAGACTCAGATTTAGTGTTATCTAAGAATGAGTCCATAGACTCCATTAATGAAGAAGGACTGAATGCAGCCTTCATAGCTTCTTCCAATTTTATGTATTCAGAAATGTCAACTTGAGACAATGCGTACAACACAACGAAGGTTGCAAATAGCAATGTAATAAAGTCGGCATAGGATACCAACCATCTTTCTAAGTTTTCATGTTCTGGTGGTTTCTTTTTTCTTGCCATATTATTTTTCTTCCAACATAAATGAATTCAATTTTCTTTCAATCAAAGCAGGTGATTCACCAGCTTGAATAGAAAGTACACCTTCAACCATAAGTTCTTTTGCAGTAAATACTTTTGCAAAGTTTACTTTGATACGAGTACTTACAGGAATAAGCAATAAGTTTGCGGCGAACAAACCATAAATTGTAGCAACGAAGGCAACCGCAATACCAGCACCTAACGCAGATGGGTCAGAAAGGTTTTGCATAACTTGGATAAGACCCATAACGGCACCGATGATACCTAAGGTAGGAGAATAACCACCACCAGATTCAAATACTTTTGAGGCAACTGATACTTGAGCATCAAGTTGGTTAATTTGGTTTTCCATCATTGTTTGAACCAATGTAGGGTCAGCACCGTCGGCAACGGCTTCTAAACCCATTGTTAAAATAGGGTCAGATGCGTTTTTAGCTTCTTTTTCTAAAACGATAACACCTTCTTTTCTTGCCTTAGTCGCAAAGTTTACAATTTCAGCTACAAGAGCTGGCATATCAACTTTTGGAGGGAAGAATACGAATCTGATATAAGAAAAAGCTAATTTAAGAATTTTGGGAGGATAACTCAAAATTACAGCACCACCTGTACCTCCAAATACGATAAACGCAGCGGTAATTTGTAGCAACTGACCTAAGTTACCACCTTCCATAGCTTGTCCTATTAAAATAAATGTAATACCGAAAAATAATCCGATAACTGCAAATATATCCATTTTTCTCTCCACTATTGCTCTAATATTATATATACAATTTAACTATATTTAGCAACAGATAAAATCATATAATAGTATTATTCTTCCATTAATTTTGTTAAAATTTCTGGACCGTCTTCAGTAACAAGAGTTGTATGTTCAAAGTGCGCAGAAGCCTTTCCGTCCTTAGTTACAACAGTCCAACCATCTGGCATAACGATAACATCATCACAACCTAAATTTAACATAGGTTCAATTGCAATTGTCATGCCACTTTTTAATAAAAGATTATCTCCAACACTGTAATTGAACACGAAAGGTTCTTCATGCATTACATGTCCAACCCCATGACCGCCGTATTGACGAACAATACCAAGCTTTTCACGGTTAGCAACTTTTTCAATTGCGCTAGAAACATCATCAAGAACACAACCGTCCTTCATAAATGCCAAACCTGCAAATAGAGCCTCTTCTGTAATTTTTAATAAATGTTTTTTCTCATCAGAAATTTCACCAACAGGATATGTCCAAGCGCTATCACCAACAAGTCCACCAAAAGTTGCGCCAACATCAACACTGATAATATCACCTTCTTGAAGAATAACATCTTTTGAAGGAATACCGTGTACGATTTGTTCATTAATTGATGTACAAATACTTGCAGGGAAACCGTTATATCCTAAAAAAGTAGGTACCGCTTTGTTTTTATGAATTACGTCCATTGCGATATCATCTAAATCTTTTGTAGACATACCAGGTTTGATTCTTGCTTTCATCTCAGCATGAACTAAAGCCACGATATGACCAGCTTTTTTCATTCTTTTTATTTCATCTCTAGATTTTCTTTTAATCATATTAAACCTACCTTTTTTACTACAATAACATATTATTTTAGCCTTTTGCAAATCTGTAAAGGTTTTAAAACAAAAAAGAGAGTTATTTCTAACTCTCTTTTTATATTTAATACTAATTATTAGTCATTAACTGCGTGAAGTAATCTTTCCCAAACTTCGTCGATTGAACCGTTAGCGTCGATTTTTCTAAGAACGCCTTTTGATTCATAATAAGCTGTTAAAGGTGCAGTTTCTTTGTAATAAGTGTCAAATCTTGCTCTTGCGATTTCTTCTGTGTCGTCTTTTCTTTGTGTTAATTCTTCGCCACATTTGTCGCAATGAACACCATCTTGTGGAGCTTTGAATTTCATGTTGTAGATTTCACCACATTTTGGACAAGATTTTCTATTAACGATTCTTTCGATTAATAATTCTGTATCGATATCAAAATATACTGCTCTGAATTCAGCTTCTTCTTTATCGATTTCTTTGTTGATATCTTCTAACATACCAGCTTGTTCAACACTTCTTGGAAAACCGTCTAAAACGTATCCGTTAGCGCAATCTGGTTCTGCAAGTCTTCTTTTAATAATAGCTGCAACAACTTCAACTGGTACTAATTGACCTTTTGACATATAACCTTCAGCAGTAATACCTTCTGGAGTTTTGTTTTTAACAGCTGCTCTTAATAAAGAACCTGTATCAACGTGCGGAAAGTTTAAGTATTCTGATAATTTACTTGTTTGTGTACCTTTACCACAAGCTGGTGGTCCAAGAAATATTAATTCTTTTTTCATTTTTCGTCCTTCTTTCTTTTAATAAACACTATGTATCAATATTAGTTGCATAAACTGCGTGTGATTCAATAAAATCTCTACGAGGTTCAACCTTGTCGCCCATTAAAACGTCGAACAATTGGTCGCAAAGCATTGCATCTTCAATATTTACTTTTAATAAAGTTCTTGAAGCTGGATTCATTGTTGTTTCCCAAAGTTGTTCTGGCATCATTTCACCTAAACCTTTGAAACGTTGGATTGTTAAACCTTTTTGACCTCTGTCGTCAACGATTTTTTGTAATTGGTCTGGAGATGTGATTTCAATTTTTTCTGTATCAGTTTCTAAGATTAACATTTTTTCTTCTTCGATTAAGAAGTCTCTGATTAATGGATAAGTATGTTTAACCTTTTTGTATTCAGAACTCTTAATTACGCTTGGTGTGATATTTACATAATCAATATCACTGATGTTTAACCTTAGAGTATATCTTGAATTTTCTGGATTATAATTTAATTTCAATTCATAATCTTTTGCATCTGTAATACCATAATTTTCAGCATGGTCTTTCAAATAGTGTTGTAAATATTCAAGATGTTGGTTCATTTTAGCTTGATCTTCAAAATCCTCTGGTTGAATTTCAGAACGGATTAAGCCTCTTACCATAACTTGTGGAATTAAAGCTAATACAGGGTTGTTACAACCGCCATAGTAACCAGCCATGCTATGTAATAATGAAGCTAATTCATCACCAGATTTAACTTTAGAACCTGTTTTATCTCTTAATGATAAGTTTTTGATACCTCTTTCTTTAAGCATTTTATCTAAAGCTTTATCATCGAACAAGTATTCGCTTGTTTTACCTTGTGTGATTTTGAATAGAGGTGGTTGAGCGATGTATACGTAACCTTCTTCAATCAATGGTCTGCAATATCTGAAGAAGAATGTTAACATTAATGTTCTGATGTGAGCACCGTCAACATCGGCATCGGTCATGATGATAATTTTGTGATATCTTAATTTTTCTAAGCTAACTTCATCTGGGTTTCTGCTAATTGTTACACCAAATGCTTGAACCATAGATTGAATTTCGTTGTTACCGTAAATTCTGTCTAAACGTGCTTTTTCTACGTTCAAGATTTTACCTCTTAAAGGTAAGATAGCTTGGAACATTCTGTTTCTACCTTGTTTTGCAGAACCACCAGCTGAATCACCTTCGACTAAGAAGATTTCGCATTTTTCTGGTTCTCTGTTTGAACAGTCTGCTAATTTACCTGGAAGAGTTGAATTTTCAAGAACTGTTTTACGTCTTGTTAATTCTCTTGCTTTTCTAGCTGCTTCTCTTGCACGTTGTGCTTGAAGAGTTTTTTCAATAATTGTTTTAGCAATTTTTGGATTAAATTCAAGCCATTCTTGGAATTTATCCCTGATAGAATCTTGAACGGCACCCATAGCTTCTTGGCTACCAAGTTTTTCTTTTGTTTGACCTTCAAACTCAGGGTTAGGAATTTTTACGCTGACAATTGCAGTTAAACCTTCTCTAACGTCTTCACCTGTAAGGTTTTGTTCAGAATCTTTTAAGATATTATTTTTACGAGCATAATCGTTTAATACACGAGTAATACCGTTTCTAAAACCTGTTAAGTGAGTACCACCACTGTGAGTGTTGATATTGTTTGCGAATGATAAAATATTTTCGCTGTATGCGTCTGTGTATTGCATTGCAACTTCAACTCTCATTGAATCAACCATTTTATCAATGTAAATTGGTTCTTCAAACATTACAGTTTTGTTTTTGTTTAAGAATAAAACATATTCCGCGATACCGCCTTCATAGTGGTAAACTTCTTCTTCGTTAGTTTTACCATCAATGAAAACAATTTTTAAGCCTTTGTTTAAGAATGCCATTTCACGCAATCTGCTTGCAATAACATCTTTATCTACAACGATTGTTTCTGTGAAAATTTCTGGATCTGGCCAAAATCTAGTTTTTGTACCAGTTTTGTCTGTTTCTTTAATTTTTTCAACTTGAGTAGTTGGTTCACCTCTTAAATATTCTTGTTTGTGAACCCAACCGTTTCTTGAAACTTCAACAACCATTTTTTCTGATAATGCGTTTACAACAGAAGCACCAACACCGTGAAGACCGCCTGATACTTTATAACCACCATCACCGAATTTACCACCTGCGTGAAGCACTGTGTGAACAATTTCAAGAGCTGATTTACCAGAATCTGGCTTAATATCAACTGGAATACCACGACCATTATCTTCAACGGTAACAGAGTTATCAGTGTTAATTTTAACTCTAATTTCTGTACAATAGCCTGCTAAAGACTCATCGATTGAGTTGTCCACGATTTCGTAAATACAGTGGTGCAAACCTCTTTGAGATGTTGAACCAATATACATACCAGGACGCATTCTAACTGCTTCTAAACCTTCTAAAACACGAATATTACTCGCATCATAGTTTTGTTCTACAGTTGTATTCATTGTAGGTGTTGAACCTTCATTATTATCCATAATTTCTCCCCAATAATCAGAATTACTATATATATATTATAGTATAAACAAAGGGCATGTTCTTATTATTTGTTGCAAAATGTTACTCAATCAATTATTTTAATTGAAGTTTAGCCCATTCGTTACTTACTGTTTCTAAAGCATTTTTTGTTGATGCTTGATTTAAAAGTATTTGCTGAACAGCAGTATTTATAAGCAAATTAACCTCTTTTTGGCTCTTTTGTTGTTTAACTGCAGGTTCAATATGTTCAAGTTGTTTTGCACTCAAAACTCTCGCCTTGCTCATTAAATCATTTTCATCATAATTCTTGTAAAAATCATCTTCTAAAGAAATCTTATTTGCAGTCAAAACATTTGCCAATTTGCCTAGTTTCAAACTGTTTTCAGCATTTGTTAAATACAATGCAAATTTCAACGCAGATTGTTTGTGTTTCGCTCTTGTCGGAATAACCAAATTCATACAAGAAAAATCATTTTGACCTAAGTTACCACGAATTTGAGGCGCTACATCAGTTTTTTTGTAAACTGAAGGTGCGTTTTCTTTAATCATGTTCAAAAAGTTTGCACCTGATGTGAAAAATATAATATTTTCACTCATATATTTTTCTAAAGCTTCTCTTTGAGTTTGAGTAATAGATTCTTTTGGAATTAAATCTTTTTGATATAAGTTTTTATAAAAATTAAACACCCTTTCAGCATTTGCAGTCTTAATACCTTCCGCAGAATTTATACCGTACTTATTTAATATTTTATACATTGTATCATTTTCAGTAATAGTAGGCATGAAAGCATAAATGTTTTTACTTTGTTTGATTTTTTCTGAAATAACAACTAAATCTTCATATTTTTCAGGAACATTTTCTTCAATAGAATTCAACAAATCTTTGTTATAAATAGTTATTGCAGAAGTTGCATACCAAGGCAAAGAATATAATTTACCATTGTATTTTAAAGCATTTATAATTGTATCTTTGTATTGCTCAGCATCAGTTTCATTAATCTCTTCTAATACTCCTTTTTCGGCTAATATCGCAGAAAAATCTGGGTTAAGATTAATCAAATCAGCAGGCGCATCTGATAAAACCGCCGCCAATGTTCTCTTTTCACCTTCTGAAAAAGGTACGTCAATCCAATTAATTTTAACATCTGGATTGTCTTTTTCAAAATTTGAGATAACTTCGTTCATATATGGCGCAAAATCATTCATTTGCAATGTCCAAAAGGTTACAACCTCTTTGTCCTCATGTTTTGGTTTTAAATAAACATAAGCAACTAAAATAAGTATTAAAATTAATAGTATTGATATAACGTATTTTTTCATTCGACACCTTTTATATTGATGTTAAAATTATACTATGAATAATTTATTTACAGAACTTGAAAACAAAAATAAACAAATTCCATTGGCTGAAATTTTAAGACCAAGAACTTTGGAAGACTATTTGGGACAATACAATGTTGTTACCGAAAATAGTCCACTTTTCAACCTTATCAAGTCAAAAAGATTGTTTTCATTTATATTCTGGGGACCTTCAGGTTGTGGAAAAACAACACTTTCTAGAATTATTGCAAATACTGTAAATGCACAATTTATTGAGATTTCTGCTGTAACATCTGGTGTTAAAGATATTAAAGATGCCGTGGATAAAGCAAAAGAAGCATTGAGAGACGGTCAAAAAACGATTCTGTTTGTAGATGAAATACATAGATACTCTAAAACTCAACAAGATGCTCTTTTACCACATTTGGAAAATGGAACACTATTTTTGATTGGTTCAACTACTGAAAACCCTTCTTTTCAAGTTATTCCTGCACTTTTATCAAGAGTACAAGTTATTAGACTTGAAAACCTTGATGATAAATCAATTAAAAAAGTTGTTCAAAGAGGTTTTAATTATTTGGCTGAAACGTACGACGAAGTTGAGTATTCAGACGAAGTGCTAGATTTTATTATAAATTTATCAAGGGGCGATGCAAGATTTGCACTAAACTTGGTAGAAAATGCCTATTTTTCAAGTAAATTTGAAAATGGAAGAAGAATTATTGAAATTGAAAATTTGGAAAGACTTGCTCAATCAAGAAAAACAAGATATTCTCAACAAGAACATTATGATTGCGCATCAGCTTTTCAAAAAAGTTTGAGAGGTTCTGATGCTGATGCGGCTATATATTATTTGGCAAAAATGATTGCAGCAGGCGAAGACCCAAGATTTATCGCAAGACGTTTAATTGTTTGCGCCGCAGAAGACGTAGGACTTGCAAACCCTATGGCACTTTCACTTGCTGTTAGCGCTTATCAAGCAGTAGAGCTTTTAGGATTGCCCGAAGCTAGAATACCACTTGCAGAAGCTGTTATTTATGTAGCTAAATCAAAAAAATCTAATCAAACTATTATGGCTATTGATGAAGCTTTGCACGATATTAATTCTGGGAAAGATTACCCACCACCAATGCACTTGAGAGATGCACATTATAAAGATGCCTCTAAATATGGATTTGGAGAAGGATACGTCTATACACATAGCAATCCAGATTATAAACAACAATTTTTGCCAGATGAATTGGTAAACAAAAAGTATATTAATTAAATTTACTTGTAAGTGTCATTGCGAGTGGATTTTCGACTCTGCCGAGTAAACGATTGAGTATCGTTTACGAGAGGAAAGCCGTGAGAACCATAAATATACTCCCGCGACAACCCGAATAATCCAAGACTACAATATCAATATTCATTTTGGGCTTTACCATGTTACAGAAACGATAAGAGTTTTCAGCTTTTGTTAACAAAAGTTAATAAAACATGATTAGTTTAGCAATAAATCAGAACAAAAATACTTTAATATATTACGGAAAGAAAAAATTAAATAGAAAAGTAGCA
>CAVCIU010000042.1:0-14307 GCA_963602355.1 Methanobacteriaceae archaeon | reverse complement strand
TTGGAGTATAAGTAATATCTTTATCATTTTGTTTTACTTCATTTTTACCAGAAATGAAAACTTTGCCGTCTTTAGAATGTTGGTTTTTACCTTTGACAGGTTCTCGATTTCCAAAAAAGCCTCTATAATGCTCGTTTCTATCATCATTTTGTATATCTACAACATCGACTTTTCCATCATTTTGAGAAACATCAACTTTTGTATTTCTACAACCATACAATGTGTAATCATCTGCTTTTTTAGTACCTGTGATTTCAGCGCCGTTTACTCTATAAAAATCAACTGAAACATCACCTGTCTTAACTTCTTTCTTATTTAGGTTAATTACTGTTGGATCATATCCATAATCAACAACAAATTCACCCTTTGTAGCGCTATAACCAAACGGTGATTTTTCTGTTCTTGTTTTATCAGTCATAGATACAATAGATTCGTTTTTTGCAGATTGGTTTGGATAAACCATTTTTGTACCATCTCTTAGAAAAACGCTATTTAATTCTTTGCCGTCTTGTTTAATAACTTCTGATTTAGCGACATCATTCTTATTAAATCTTACACCGCCAATATTTATACTATTATTATCTGTCATTGATACCTCTTTTTGTTTACAAACCTTGTACTATATAATATTAAACTAAACAGCATTAAAAAGTTGCATGATTACCCTCACATCATATCATATCATATCATATAGGGATTATACTTGAGTTTTAGCAACTTCAAGTTATATTTACATTCGGTTACAATTTTCAACAAATCAATCCAAAAACCCTCACCGATTTTTTATGCACTCATAAATTCGTGCAAAAAATCTCCTCACCCCTATTTGCAATGCAAATGTGGCGAGGTGTATAAATAAACTTATTCACTAACTTTGTATGCCAAAAGCAATCCGGCAGGCAATGTCAAAGTCTCAACTTGATATCTTTCATCAGCATTTATTGCATCAACAAAATCCTTCACTTTCTCAGCATGTGAAAGTACGTTATCTGCAACAATAATACCGCCTTTACGCAACATCTTATCTGTTAAATTAAAATATTTTATATACTCTTTTTTATTTGCATCAATGAAAACAATGTCAAATTCTTGGTCTTCTGGCATATTTTCCAAAACCATAACTGCAGAACCTTGAATTGGTGTAATAACATCATCAACTCCACAAGTCTTGAAGTTTTCTTTTGCCATACTTTGACGTTCTTCGTAAAATTCAATAGTAGTAAGATGTCCGCCATTTTCTTTCAAAGCTTTTCCAAACCAAATTCCAGAATATCCATTTGAAGTACCAATTTCAAGCATATTCTTTCTATTTGTAGCCTTAATTAAAATGCTCAAAAAATTAGCTGTCTCATGTGCAATATTCCAAAAATCATGTTGAGTTTTTTCCAACTCTTTTAATAAATTACTTGTTACTTGATCCATATTTCTTCTCTACTACTACCATTTTACTTACTGGTACTAACAAATTGTTTGTTTTAATAATTTTTTTCTTATTCATATCAAACACATAATATTTACCGATTTTTGTATCAGTAATAATTGCTAAATGTGTTCCCTTTAATTGGTAAATTGAAGTTGCAAAGCCATTTTGATTCAAGTCAATTTGAGTAGTTACAACATCGTCTTTTGTATTTATAACCATAATCTTATTTGAACGACCGCCCAAAACGAACAAGTCATCTTTATAAACAGTCATATCAACTGGAGTTTTTGGAACGTCAAATTCCTGCAACAAACCTTTTGTTACGTAATCGACAATTGCAATTTTACTCTTTGAACGAGAAAGTAAATAAACTTTGTTTTGAGCAAATACAATTCTTGAAACATTTGGGAATTTACCCATTTCAGAGATTTTGTAATCATCATAAATATCGATTACCCAAATATCACCAGAGCTCTTATCATAATAAAACATTTTTGTTGAATCGTCTGTCAAATAAAGTCTTTCGCACATACCGTTCAATTTAAGTTTTTGTTTCAAAAGCATTGTTTTCAAATCAATAATATAAATACTTGAATCAGTAGGGCTAGAAACGTAAGCTTTATTTTCATAGTTATCAACAACAATTTCTTCACCTTGTGATTGAAGTTCAATTCTTCTGATAACTTCGTCGTCTTTTAAAGAAATAACATCAACAAAATTACTATTATAAACAGTTACCAATAAAAATTTATTATCAGGTGTAACCTTCATATCAATAGGAATAGATTTTTGAGCCAAAGCAAATTTAGGAGACATTGATTCTCCTTCAACGACTTGAATATTCTTAGAATAACAAGTTGCAATGTACAAAATCTTATTTTTTAATTCGCTAACTTCTTTAACAAGATTTTTTGTAGAAGTCTTAATAATAATAGGATTTAAGTGTTCAACCATTTCTGATTTAACTCTAATACCAGCATCTTCCTTTGTTTGGATTTGCAAAGAGCCGATAACAGTTTTCATAGAATCTGGAACAATCAAACCTTTTGGAACAAGTAAATCTTGTGGCAATAAACCAGTCTTAACCTCTAAAGGCATAGGGTCTGGATTTGCGAAAGTTCTATTACCTTGTTTATCCTTAATAACCTTCATCAAAACAAAATCATTATTGAAAATAACGATATCAGGCAAATCACCTAATTTTTTATTTGCAGGATAAGTTTGTTTAACATTAACAACCTCAGGCTTTTTAATTCTTGAAGGATACAATGGAAGATAAATTGTAGAATCAGGCATTGTAATCAAGCCGTCAAATCTGATTTCTTCCTTTGAATTAAAGCTATCATCAAGAATTTTCTTTACATCTTGAGGGATTTTTGCCGCAAATGAAGGCATTCCTAGTAAAAATATAATAAATACAAGTAAAAATTTACGCATTAATTAAATACTCCTCTAACTTTATCTTTAAAAGAGTTTTGAGCTTTTTTACCTGTATTAATTTCGTACAATCTTTTATACAAACTCTTTTCTTCATCTGTTAAATTTGTTGGTGTTTTAATATTAACAAGTACAATGTGATCGCCCTTGTAAGAAGGTTTTTGAACATGAGGAACACCATGACCTGCAAGTTTTAGAGTTGTACCTGTTTGAATACCGGCAGGAATATTCAATTTCTTATCACCGTCAATAGTCTGAACATAGATATTATCACCTAAAACAGCTTGTGCAGGAGTAATATCAAGTCTTGTTATAATATTTAGACCTTCTCTATGATAATAATCAGAAGGTTTTACGTGTAAAACAATATACAAATCACCAGCTGGGCCACCACGTAAACCCGCATCACCTTCGCCAGACAATCTCATTTTAGAACCAGTATCTACACCTGCAGGAATTTTTAGCTCTAATTTCTTTTCAACTTCAACTTGCCCTTTACCATGACATTTTTCACAAGGTGATTCAATAATTTTACCTGTGCCATGACATTTTGGACAAGCAGATACTTGAGTAAATTGTCCTAAAACAGTTGAAGTTGTATGGTGAACTTTACCAGTACCGCCACAAACAGAACAAGTAACTGGTGATGTACCAGCTTTCGCGCCTGTACCTTTACATTCATCACAAGCTTCAAGATGACCTATCTTAACTTCTTTTGTTACACCATAAACAGCTTCTTCAAAAGTTAATTCTACGTCTAATCTTAAATCATCACCGGCAACTGGTGCATTAGGATCTCTTTGTCTTGCGCCACCGCCAAATCCAAAATCTCCAAAAAAGCTTTCAAAAATATCACCCAAGTCGCCAAAACCACTAGCGAAAGGTCCTTGAGTATTGAAGCCAGCATTGTTTAAACCGTCTTCACCATATCTATCATAAGTAGCTCTTTTTTCGTCATCGGACAAAATTTCGTAAGCTTTACCTAATTCTTTAAACTTTTCTTCTGCATCAGGTGCTTTGTTTACATCTGGGTGAAGTTGTCTTGCTTTCTTTCTAAAAGCGCTTTTGATTTCGCTCTTATCGGCATCTTTTGAGACACCTAATATTTCGTAATAATCTGCCATTACCTACCTAATTCCTACTTCCGTTTTTAATCTTATTCAGCAGTCGCAACATTTACTAATGCAGGTCTCAAAACTTTATCACCCATTTTATAACCTTTTTGTAATTGAACAATTACAGTATTTTCAGGGTGTTCTGATGTTGGAGTTTGCATAACTGCTTCATGGAAATTTGGATCAAATTCTTGACCTTCTGAGTCTATAACTTCTAAACCTAATTTAGTCAAAACATCTGTCATTTGTTTACAAACAAGCTTATAGCTATCTTTTACTTGTTCACAATCTTCCATGTTTTCAATAGCTTTTAAGCCTCTATCAAAGTTATCTAAAACTTCTAACAATTTTTTCATAGTTTCTTCTGCGCCATATTTCAACAAGCTTTCTCTTTCTTGAGCTTGACGTTTTCTGAAATTATCAAAATCTGCAGCAAGTCTAACATAATGATTATTTAATTCATCATATTTTTTTTGAAGTTCTTCCACTTTTTTATCAGCCTCATTATTTACAGATTCTTTTTCTTCTGCTACTTCCTCTTTGTTTTCAACTGGTGTTTCTTCAACATTTTCGTCAGCTGGTTTAAAAGGATTGTTTGAGCTTTTTTCTTCTTCTATTTCGTGTTCATGTTTGTGTTTATGACTCATAATTTCGCCTCTATAAATAATATTCTACATTTACTATTATAGTTTATCAACAAGTATAAACAAGTTTAGTTAATTTTTTCTTAATATTTGTATGTTGTCTTTTTTACAAAAATCATTATAAATCAAATAGAGGATTTAATATTACAAAAAATTTAGTAGGATTAGATTAAGAACTAGAGGTGTGAGGTATTTATGTTTTCTCCTAAGATTCAAAATTTGATTAATTCAAGCGGACAACAAGCAGCAATTCAACGTTATGCAGAATTGAATGCTAAAGTTGCTAATTATGAAAAAGGTCTTGAACCACCTTCATTGGACAACGTAAAACCTTTTGCCAAAGTTTTAAAAGACAGTGCAGCTACGAAAAATGTAACTTCACCAAACAACACAACTGCTTTCGGTTCATTAGTTTCTGGTGTTGATAACAAAAAGAAAGAAGCTAAAATTTATGGCAGAAACGATTTAACAGCACTTATTGGACCTCAAAAAACAACTGGCAATTCTTTCGCTAGCAAAATTGGAGGCGGTATTGCAGGTTCTAAAAACCAAATTCTTGATATGGTTACAAAAATTTCAAAAAGACACGGTGTTGATGACAAGCTTGTAAAAGCCTTAATCAAACAAGAATCCGGTTTTAATGCTAACGCAAAATCAAAAGTGGGCGCTATGGGTTTAATGCAACTTATGCCAGCTACAGCAAAAAGTCTTGGAGTTAAAGACCCAATGAACCCAGTTGAAAATGTTGAAGGCGGAGTAACTTACCTAAAATCTATGTTAGATAAATACAATGGTAATGTTATCCTAGCATTAGCTGCATATAATGCAGGTCCTGGAAACGTGGACAAATACGACGGTGTTCCACCATTCCCAGAAACTCAAAATTACGTTAAAAACATCTTGAGAGATTATCTATGATAACTATTTTAAACTTATTTATTAGCAAAATTTTCAATCTAAAACTTGTTCGTCAATAATGCAAATACGTCGTTAAAAATGACGTATACCATTAATGTTACTAAGAACATAAATCCTACTGTGCCAATTTTTTCAACGATTTTGTCATCTAATCTTTTGCCGTGAATTTTTTCTATAAATAAGAACAATAAATGACCACCGTCTAAGGCTGGAATTGGCAAGAAGTTTACTAATGCTAAGTCCATAGAAATTATCGCAATCAACAATAGACCTTGGAAAATACCATTGTTATCAATAATATCCCCACCAACTTTTGTTATCGCAACAATACCGTGCAAATCCTTCATTGGAACTTTTCCTGTAAATAGTTGATACAAGCCATAACACATCATATAAGTGTTATCGTACAAGTAGTTATAACTTTGAACAACAGCTCTTGGGAAAGATTTTGTAGGTGCAAGAATTTCTTTTGTTTCTAATTGAATTCCTAATTGTCCGTTTTTGTTTGGATAAACAGTTTTTAGAGGAACTATTTTACCATTTCTTTCAACCTTAATATCAACAGGGTGAGTTGTATCAGAAATCGCATAAGCAATATCCTTCAAAGTTACATCGCCATCTGAGATATAATAGTTTTTATCATTTTTACTTATTTCATCTCTAATTTTTATACTTTTATCTGATAATTTTAAAGTATCAATTTGTTCAAACTTCTTTAAACCTGATTGAACTTTTTTATCATTAATTAAAATCTTTTCTTCAACAGTTTTTTCTGGAAGTCTCACTAAAATATCCTTAACAATTGGTTCGTCTGGTTTGAAACCAATGTTAATCTTCAACAATTCATCAATATTTTTTTGATAATTTGCTTTTGTAATTATGCCGTCAGCCTCTTTGCTTTGAGTAATGATATTAATAAATGCAGAGGTGTTTTTAATAGGCATGCCATTAACTTCTACAATCTTATCACCTTTTTTAGCGCCAGAAGTCCAAATTGAAGAACCTTTAGCTGCAACGATATCATTAATATAAATATCAGCTTGACCAGAAGGTAATTGACCCCATAAAATTGCTGTTAATAATACAAAAAGATATGCGCAAATAACATTTGCGATTACACCTGCAGAAACAACAATTGCTCTTTGATAAATCGGTTTATTAATAAATCTTTCCGGAGAATCTTCTTCTAGTCCGCAATCCTTTTCATCATCAGGGAATGAAACATATCCACCTAGTAAAAATGCGTGGATTAAAAATGTTGTATCTCCGAATTTCTTTTCATATAAAGTTGGTCCAATTGGTAAACCAAAGCCAAACTTTTCAACCTTCATACCAAAAGCTTTTGCAGTCAAGAAATGACCAGCTTCGTGCACAAGTATTAAAATACTCAAAAATATTAACATTAAAATTATAGACATATATATTATCCCTCGTTTGTGATTGTTAGTATTATCATTCTAACACGATAAAGAATTTATTGTATAATTTTTGTATGAAAAAGTTTTTGCTAAGTTTACTAGATTTAATATATAAAAAGCGATGCTACTTTTGTAAAAGTTCAAGAGATTGTGTCGTAATGTGCAAAAAATGTTATGACTCTCTCGATTTCAATGATAGAAGAGCACGACTTATCTACAAAAACGTAAACATCTTCTGCGCAGGCATTTATGAAAAAACAATGCAAAAACTTATCAGAGGTGTAAAATACCATAATCAAAAAGAACTTGCCTATTTTCAAGCAAAATTTATGGCTGAATATTTTAAATCTCTAAAATTAAATAAAAATTTTACTGTTGTTCCTGTTCCTTTGTACAAACAACGTAAAAAAGAACGTGGTTACAATCATATGGAGCTTGTTGGAGAAGAATTCAGTAAATTAACAGGTTTTGAAATGAATACTGAATTGATTGAAAGAATTAAAAACACAAAACCGCAATACAAGCTTAAAAAATTTGAAAGAGTGGAAAACTTGAAAAATGCTTTCAAAATTAATACTGATAAAAGGGATAAAAACTTGGAAATACTAATTATTGATGATATATTTACAACAGGTTCTACATTTGAATCAATGATAGACGAATTACAAAAGAATGGTTTCAACAACATAACATGTTTTGCAACCGCATCGGCGAATTAATATGATACTAAGCGAATTTTCAAAATTTTTACAAGAACATAACGAAGAAATTGTTAAAAACAAAACCACACTAAGTTTATTAACAGCTTGGATACTTTCTGTTCTTGAAAAACCTGCGCAAACAAACGTTGAAAAAGTAATTCATCAAGAGATAGACTTTTATCAAAATAAAGCCGGAGATTTCTTTCTTGTTGCAAAATCAGAGAGCGGTAGAAAATTAACACACGCACTATATAATTACGCATTGAGCTATGAGCAACACGTTATGAGAAAATGGCTTGCAGATAAAAATGCAAACGATTTTAAACACTAATCGTTAAAAACATTCCACTTTAAATTTTCTTCTAAATAGTTTGGAAGATTATCAAATTTAGCTTGATTATTTAAATAATAATCTTTGCTAACTTTTTTATAAGTCGTATTTTGTTTGCTAAATCGATAATAAAGATTTTGCTCAGAAATGATTTCACCGCCTTCAAATACTTCGACATTTTTATTTTTTAGTTGAGCTAAAAACTCTTTTCTTGATGCTGCAAAATCAAGACGAGTCTTCACGTTTTGGTATTCAATTATCAAAGAATTTAAGAATAATAAGACTATCAAAACATTTATAAACAATTTCATCTGAAAAGATTTTTCAGTTGTTAAACCTTTCCAAAAGATTATAAATATTGGAATTAACCATAACTGTGGAACATATCTCGCCCACCAAGCTTCTGGATTTAGAAAAACTGTCAGAAAAGTTAAATTCATTATGAAATACAAGGTTTTATTTTCAGGAGTTTTTGGAAACTTTGTAAAAAAAGTGAAAAAGACTATTAAAATTAATATTCCACCGAATAAATATCCAAAACCTGCAATTCTCATATCTGAAACATTGAATACTGTTTGATTTTTAACAGAAAAAGGGATTTTAAAACTTATTTCTTTATCAACGAAAAAATGGGTATGTTCTGTATTTGAAAATAAGGATATAAATAATTTTTCTAGAGAATTTTTATTTTCAAAAGCTTTTGGCGCATTAAACGTAATTATGTCAAGCTTTTCTTCACCTAAAATCGGATATAAAGGATTATGACCTTGCTTTATATTAGTAAAATAAGGGTTTATTCCAGAACTCACAATTAATATCGCTGACAAAGCAACTACCGTAGCAATAGGTTTTAATACTTCAGATTTTTTGTTCAGCAACGAATATAAGAAATAGCCCAAAAGCAAAACTAAAGAATATAACAAACCTCCGAGTTTTACGTTTGATAGCATTACGACATTTGCAGTTGCTAAAAAAATAAATAATTTATTGTTTATTTCAGATTTTTCTTTTAAAGCAAATAATAACAATATATTTGCAAACATATAATAAACTAACAAGTCAACACAAAAAGAGGCAACTTGACAGATAGAAACAGGGTTTAGAATTACTAATATTGCAAAAATGAAGTTATATAGAACGTTTGACCCCTTAAACTTGTTAAAAGTATAAAATGCTAAACAAAAAGTACTGAATGAAAATAAATAATTTATAATCTTTCCAAATTCAATATTATTAAATAATAGAATGAAATTAGCACTTAAAATTTCTGCAAATTTTGGATAATGTTCAATCCATAATGTTGGGTTGAATAAAGAAAATTTAGGAAGTTCAAAAACAGGATTCCAACCAGATGACAAAAGAATTATAGCCTCTTGATGATAATTCCTTCCGTCCCAAGAATAATCCCAAAAGATTTGAGATAAAATTCCAGAAACAAAAATTGACACAACAATAAGACCACATTGAAAAGCCACTTCTTTTCTCGTAAATTCAGATTTTTTGTTATAAAAAACTTGAGAAGCGACTGCGATTAAAAATGCTACAAGGCTGTACCATTTTTGAATTGAAAAATTTACGATAAAACCTAAAAATGACAATAAAAATATTGTGCAGAAAAAAGTCGTAAAAAATAAAAATATAGAAAAAAAGACCTTGTTCAATTTTTCAGAAATATAATTTTCTTTCAATTTTAATAAAATCCCTTGAAGAAAGGCTTCATATCTAGATAAAAGAAGATACGAAGAGAAAAATATAACAGAAAATATAATTATAAACATTATAGGTTTAAACATGAGTTTTAAAGTCGTTGAAACAGGGTAAGAAAGAACGATTTCACCATTTGAAGGAGAAAGAATTAACTTATCATTTTTCAATTCATATTTTCCACCATTCACAATCAAATTTGACAAATCTTGTTGAAAAATATCAGAATGATTTACATTCAAAGTTGAAATTTCAACCTTTGATTTCACGTCTTTAAAATAAACCTTTAAACTGTTTGATGACAAATAATTAATCGCAGAAAAATAATATTCATTATTCTTTTTCTGTAAAAGGTTTGCAGTTTTTCCACCGTAATTCACACTAACATCAGAAAAATCACCAGTTGTAGAAAGTTTAATATTTACTACTTGTTTTGATAGCCACAAAGGAGTTGAAACAAATAAGATAAATGCCGAAATAATTAACGCAAAAACAAATGATATCTTATTAAAATTCTTCAATTCAATACTCCTAGATAAATAATATCTTAGTATCATTTTAGATATAAAATAAAATTAATAATATCTTTTTATTAAAATTTATTAACAAAGCCTCTCAAAACATGGCAATTATTGAGAAAGACATGTTTTTATATAGGAGTGTAGTATTTGAAAGGTAGTTATATTATGTTAGGTATTGCTAGTACTCAACCAAGACAAATTCCAACTTATGGTACATGTGATGGTGGCGGTTTAACAGCCAGACCAAAAGCTCCAACATATGCTTGCGATGGTGGCGGACTAACAGCAAAAACTCCTACTCCTGCTGAATTACAAAATGCTACAGTTGATTTTGTTGGCAAAGTTGCTGGCGGAATAAAAGATTACGTTAGAAAACCTGCTAAAAATGATGCTTCAAGAGCAACAACTCCTTCTATGGACGCAGAAGCAGAAAAGAAAACAAGTAAAAGAAACCAATTCTTAGGCGCAGCTATTCTTCTTATCGGTGGTGCTGCTTTAGGTTACGGTCATAGAAAATATATCGAAAAAGGTTTCAACAACCTAGGTGAACAAATCACTAAATGGACTTCTGGACCAAAATGCCAAGAATTGATTAAAAAAGGTCAAGACCTTTTAGCTAAAGCAAAAGATGCTATTTTTGTAAAAGCTTAATCAAAATTTTATTATGAATTTAACCAAAACTAAACCAAAAACCAAAACTTTAATTAAATGGGCTTTGTGCCCATTTTTTTTTATAGTATAATTTTTCTGTTATGAAAAAAGTATATATTGAAACAATGGGTTGCCAAATGAATAAATCTGATACCGAACGTATGCTAGGTATGTTAGATTATTGTGGCTATGAAGAAACAAAAGAAGCTAAAGAAGCTGATTTATTAATTATTAACACATGCTCAATCAGAAAATTAAGCGAAGATAAAGCATACAGCGCAATTGGTGTTTGGGGGAAATGGAAAAAAGCCAGACCTCATATCAAAATTGTATTCTCAGGTTGTGTAGCACAACAAGATAGAGAAGAAATTTTTAAACGTGCGCCATATGTAGACTTAGTTTTAGGTACACACAACATCTATGAATTACCAGATTTAATCAAAAGAATTAACAACGGTGAAAGAATTTGTGCTACTCCAGAAGTTCCTTTTGGAGAAAAAGATTACTCAATAAAACGTGTTAAATCAACAGGTTGCTGGATTCCAATCACAGAAGGTTGCAACAATTTCTGCACATACTGTATTGTTCCATACACTCGTGGTAGAGAACGTTCTCGTGATATGAACACAATCATTAAAGAAGTAAAAGACGCTCTTAAAGACGGTTTTAAAGAAATTACACTTCTTGGACAAAACGTTGATAGTTACGGCAAAGACCTTGAAGACTGCAATCTTTCAAAACTTTTGAGAGAATTAAACGCTATCGAAGGTCAATTTAGAATTAGATTTGTAACATCTTATCCAACAGATATTACTGATGAATTAATTCAAACAGTAAACGAATGCGACAAGGTTTGTGAATACTTCCACATTCCAATGCAATCTGGTTCTGACTACACATTAAAGAAAATGAACAGACGTTATGATAGAAAAACTTACGGCGAAATTTGCCATAAAATCAGAACACTTGTTCCAGACGTAACAATCACAAGCGACTTCATTGCAGGTTTCCCTGGAGAAACAGAAGAACAGTTTGAAGAAACTCTATCTGCAATGAGAGAATTTGAATTAGATTACTCAAACACTGCAGCATATTCTCCTCGAAAAGGTACAGTTGCAGCTAAATGGACAGATTTATACATTGACGAAGATGTTAAATTCGATAGACTTGCAAGACTTAACGAAGTTAACCGTGAATGCTGTCTAAAATCTAACCAAAAATTCATCGGTAGAGAGTTAGGAGTTCTAATTGAAGGCTTTGAAAACCATAAGGGTAAAAACGTCATCACTGGTAGAACTCGTAACAACAAAATCGTTCACATTCCTTGCGATGAAAATCTTACAGGTCAATTCTTGACAGTTAAGATTACAGGCGCCAAAACTTGGTACCTACAAGGTGAAATGATTTAGGATATTTTATAAAAAAAGATGGCGAAATTGATTTCATCAATTTCGCCATCTTTTTTAAAGGCTGGCACGATTAACATCGTGCCAGCCTTTTCATTAATACATTTTCAAAGTTACGTCAGAGATATTTGGATTTTCTCTCAAAAATCTTATGAACGCATCTTTTTGGCTATCACAAATTGGAATAACATCTTTTATGTTTTTGAAAGGTTCATAACCGTCTTTACCTTTAGAGATATACTCATTTGTAATTATTATATAATATTTTTCTGGCTCAATTTTGTTAATTTTTGAATAAACTTGTAAATATCTTCTACCATTAGTTTTACCCATTTCTAAAATTTGAGTTAAGTATTTACCTTGAATTTTACCTTTGACAATTTTGTTTTCAAAAGGTAGGACTTCAATTGCATCTGCAAGAGTAATTTTTTCTGTCAAATTCTTGTTTATTCTGATTGAACCACTATTTGTACAAACAACATCATAATTTTGGAATTCAACCATTGATTTTAGAACCAATCTGCCCAAATTTGTTTGACGACTTTCGATAATATTTTGTTCACCTAACAAAAGAAGATTTGTTTTACTCAATACAGTATTTTTAAGTTTGTCTAATTTTTTATCAACACGGTTTAATCTTTTTACGACATCTTTATCAGAAACGATTTTATTATCCATTAAAACATTTTCAAACTTAGTTATACCTTTATCGGTAGAATATTCAACTCTGCTAACTCTAACACCAAATTCGCCTGAATTGACAATGTCAACACCATTAACTTTAACAGGCTTAGTAAATAAAATGTGATTATGACCGCCAAAGATAATGTTTATTGAAGGATTTGCTTTTGCAATTTGTTGGTCGATTTCGTAACCGCAGTGAGAAATTACAACAATCATATCAACCTTGTTAGTATTTTCAGAAATTATTTTTTTTACAATGCTGATTGGGTCATAAATAGTTACCCCGTCTGAGCATGACAAATTTGATAATGCTGGAGTTGTAACACCTATGATTAGAACTCTTTGACCACCTACATTTTTTATAATATATGGTTTTACTAGTTTTTTCATTTCACTATCAGAAAACTCAATATCTGCTGATAAGAAGGTTGTTTTTGATTTTTTAATTAAATGTTTTAATTCTTTTACACCTCTATCAAACTCGTGATTACCAAGAGCCACAGCATCATAATGTAAATATGTTTTCAAAAGTTCTGCAGTAAGTTTACCCTTAAACATTTGGTAATAAATAGAACCTTGAAAAATATCACCAGAATCCAAAACAAGAGTATTTTTATCTTTATATCTTGTTTTGTCATAGTAATAAGTCTGTCTTGCAGCACCTGCAACATTTTTTAAACCATGATATTCAATCGGTTGTAAACGACCATGAACATCGCTTGTATGCAAAATTGTTATATTCGTTGCAAATGCCGGTATAGAAAAAATAAATAACGATAGAATTAATAAATATATCTTTTTCATAACTTCTCCTAAATTAAAATTTTTATAACAACTTTTTTGTTATGAGATTGTGTCTTATCTGTAATACATGGCATGTGCGCATCTTGAGGATAAAAAATTGCAAAATATCCTTGAGGAATGCTTACATAAGAACCTTCTCCATTAAAAAATTGCAAATCTTTTTCTTCATCATATTCTGTATTCTTCTCCAATTTTGAAACATCATGAATACCAATTTTTTCAAAACCAGAAATCACGTATTGAATATCAATATATTTTTTATGAGCTTCAAATAAACCTTCTAATTTTGTGTCATATTCCTGAATATTTGCAGTTACTTTATCTCCGTCAATTTCGTACTTACCGTTTTCAAAATTTGTTAAATCATTATTTAAAATAAATTCTAAACCTTTTTTAATTTTTTCGTCTAAATTAAAATACGTCTCAGCATTTTTAATATTGTCAAAAATCATTTTCACATCTCCTTTTGAAAAAATTATAGCATAAGTGCGCATATATTTTTATGTTAACAAAAGTTAACATAAAGGTCAAAAAGCTAAAGTTTATCATG
>CAVCIU010000041.1:0-15243 GCA_963602355.1 Methanobacteriaceae archaeon | reverse complement strand
CAGATAGAGAAATTATGACTTTCTGCCAAGCATTTATGACAGAATTACAAAGACACATCGGTCAAGACGTTGACGTTCCCGCTGGTGATATAGGAACAGGCGCTAGAGAAATCGGTTACATGTTCGGTCAATTCAAACGTATTAGAAATGCGTATGAAGGTGGAGTTCTAACTGGCAAAGGTTTATCATACGGTGGTTCGCTTGCTAGAACAGAAGCTACAGGTTTTGGTCTTTCATACTTTATGCGTGAAATGTTGAAAGCTAACAACAATCAATCTTTCAACGGCAAAACAGTTACAATCTCTGGTTCTGGTAACGTTGCAATTTATGCTTGCCAAAAAGTTACAGAACTTGGCGGTAAAGTTGTTGCAATGAGCGATTCAAACGGTTGTATCTACGACGAAAACGGAATTGATTTAGAATTAGTTAAAGAAATCAAAGAAGTTAAACGTGGAAGAATTAAAGACTACTTACAAAAACACTCAAACGCAAAATACATGGAAAGAACAGATGAAGATTCACCAATCTGGACAATCAAAACAGACATCGCTCTTCCTTGTGCAACACAAAACGAAGTAACATTAAATTCTGCTAAAAAACTTGTAGAAAACGGTGTTATAGCAGTTGGCGAAGGCGCTAACATGCCTTGTACAAAAGAAGCTACAGAATATTTCTTAGAAAAAGGTATTCTTGTAGGACCTGCAAAAGCAGCTAATGCTGGAGGTGTTGCAACATCTGCAATCGAAATGAGCCAAAACTCAATGAGATACTATTACACATTTGAAGAAGTTGATAAAAAATTAGATAGAATTATGACAAACATCTTCAAATCATGTAAAGAAGCAGCAGAAGAATATGGCTACGGCAATAACTACGTTGCTGGTGCAAATATTGCTGCCTTCGCTAAACTTTCAGAAGCTATGAAAGCTCAAGGGGTTGTATAATTTATAATAATTTATCAAACAGAGGGCGAAGCCTACGGCTTCGCCCTCTGTTTTGTTGGGGTAGAAACCCCAACCTACGAATTTAAAAAATTAATGTCATTGCGAACGAAGTGAAGCAATCCAAACGCGAGTGAGCAGAGGCTGGAGAGCTTTTGCGAGAGTGATGAAATCACGATAGCAAAACTCGGAACTGCCGTTTAACGCGAGCGAGCAAGACAAAAACTCAACGGGATTGCTTCGTCGTAAACTCCTCGCAATGACAGGACTTTATTAATAAATAAAAAATCGGCTGTCTTGCTCATTCGTATTACACGACAATTCACTACTCACAATTCACTATTCACTAATTACGCAACAAGTGATAAGTGTTTACGACCAGAAGTACGTTCTTGTTGAGCTTCTGCTTTTACTTGTTTTCTTGTTTTTAAACCATATTTAATCAAAGCATCATTTGCTTCTTTTTTAGAAATTTTTAATTTAGAAGTATCTAATTTAATTTCGCCATTAGATTCATTTTCGATTGTTTTAGCAATAACTACAGGATATGCTTTAAAATCTTTCATAGCTTTTCTGTTATTGATTTTGTCAATAACACCGTCCATGTATTTTTGCATATTGTCTTTAACTTCTGGGTGCATTTTCAACCATTCTGGGAATGGAGTGTTTCTACGTAGAGAATTTGCGCCACGAGAAGCATAGATGTAGTTTGAAATATCGTTTGCACCAGCTTTTGAACCATCTTTAGGGTGTCTACATTTTACGTGCTCAATTGACCCTACTGATGATTCTACAAGTGCTAAACCTAATTGCCAAGATGTTTTTTCAACCCTTGTTCTAGGATCTTTTTGAGTAAATTTAACGATAAATGAACTTACAGTATCGTGTGCTCTTGGCATTTCTTCGGCAATAGATTTTAACTCTTCTGCCTTGTCTTGCTCTTTCATATTCTTCGTGATATTGCCCAATTTTTCCATAAATCTTCTTCTACGGAAGATATAGTTTTCATTTTGTTTATCAATAATGTCTTTTGATTCCATTAAAAGATTAATAACTTTTTCAGAATCTTTTTCGTCGTTGATTTTTACACCACACATTTTATCCAAGACACCAAACTCGATATTTTTAATTTTTTCTAAATGCTCGCCTCTAACCAAATTCAAGTTTTGTCTAAGTGTTTTGTCTGGATATTTTTTGCTCAATTTTTCTAATATGCCAAAAACTTCTCTGTTAACAGGTTGCATTCTATCCTCAAAAGGTTTTAATAATGCGATTGCTTGAGAACTTTTACCTGATAAATTTTCTTTATTTAGATGAGAGATTTCCTTACCATTAATCATAGGAACACCTGTGTAAGGACAAGGAACCCCGCCTAACTCTCTAATTGCTCTACCGTCTTTTGTATCGTCGACCGAAGTAAAAGAAATATTTGACGCAGAACGTACAAAAGTATCTGCCTGCAGACCACTCATTTTAATAGGATTTGATTGGTATGCAAGAGGTTTTGTTAGTTCAAAACTTGGTCTATACATATTAATAGGATTGAGCATACTGTTTATAGTATCCTCAATCCTAATTATTGCTAAAATATCATGAAATATTTACATTAATTTACAAGTACTAATTCAATTTACCAAATTCTTTGTTATATTTTGCTATAACTTCACGAACTGTTAAACCGTCAACTGAAATGCCTTTTTTCTTCATTTCTTTTGCACAAGTATTTGCAATAGTAAGGTCATGGTTATCTTTCATTGGATTAATATATTTATTATATTTTTCATATCCGTCTGTTTTAATACCATAACTTTGAGCTTCAGAAACTAATTCATCTCTGTTTGCTTGTTCTTTTGAAACAGGTGTAGATGTAGTTTTTACTTCAGCTTTAGTTTCAGTTTTTTCTGTTTCAGCTTTTACTGCTGGTTGATCTTTTTTAGGAGCAGATTCAGCTTTTTGAACTTCAACTTTTGTTGATGCAGTTGTAGTTGCTTTAGCTTTTGCAGTTTTTACGTCAGCCTTGATTTGATCAGCAGTTCTGCCTTCTGTTTCAATACCGTATTGTTTAATTTCATCAGAATATTTATCAACCGCTTTCAAACGTTTTTCTTCAGCTTTTACAGCTTCTTTCAAATCTTTTGAAGAAGAGTATTGATTGTAATCAATGCCTAATTTTTCAGCTTTGTCTAAGTATTTGCTGTAGTTGTTTCCAGAAGAATCTTCAACTTCACGGAACCATTTGTTAACTTCTTCTGCAGTATAAGTTTTTTTAGTTGAAGAAGTATAAGTACCGTCGCCATTGTCAGTTATACCGAAATCTGATAATTTGTTGCCTTCGGTACCTTGCCATTTGATACCTCTTGGTAAAACAATTTCGTCATTTGCTTTAACTGGTTTTTGGTTTAATTTTGGTTGTTTATCACCAGCTTGAATTTGACCATAGCCTTCATCTGGAGTTTCTTTAACAGCATCATCTAACAATGCGTTCATTTGTGTACCAAAATCTTCGCCGAAATCATCAGCTAAGTTAACATCAGCACCCATTTTAGCAATTTGGTCTGCAGTATAACTGTGTTTATCACCTACGTTCATTGTTGTGTAGTGTTTTTTGCTGTTATCAACGTTATTAGCTTTGTCGCCTTCAACAATTCCGTTATAAACAGCTTTAACATCAGCTTCTTTACCGTCTATGTTTGTTGCATCAATATTTTTCTTAGCAACAGAAGTAAGAGTATCACCTTTTTCATCTAGTGTTACATCAAATTTTGCTGTTTCTAATTCTTTTTGTAATTCTTGATAGTTATCCCAAGAGAAATCTACTTCTCTTTGAAGTTCTGCTTCTTCACCTTGAGCTTTCTTTAATTCATCTTCTTTTGTTTGAGCAGCTTTCATCAAAGTATCAAGTTGACCTTTGATTTCTGGAGATTCTTTTTCAATCTCAGCTTTTAAAGCTTCATATTTTTTGAATTCTTTTAAATCTTTTTCGTATTGTTTAACATCTTTTTGATATTGTTCAAAATCTGCTTTCTTTTGGTCGAATTCTCGTTGAATAGTACCTTTTTCTTTTTCAGTAGCATCTGCAGGAATAGTTGGTGCATTTCCTGGGTCTGCAACTTTTGCAGGTTCTTTTGGTTCTGTCTTAACATTGAAGTTAGATAAAACCATAACCTTTTGAGCAAGCTTAGCATCTAATTGTTCAGTTTTGCCTTGCTCTTGTTGTATTTTTGAATATTCTTCTTGAACAGCTTTTGTTTGCAATTTAGCTGATTCAAGTTGTTTTTGTCTGGTTTGTAATAACTTCCAGCCGTCTTTTGCTTGCGCTTGAATGCTGTTAGTACCCATATTTCTTCCTTTCTATAAAAACAATACTCCTATGTAATATCTTTATCGGCTCATAAATCTAAATCTTTAGAGCACAAAACATGCCAAATTCAGTCAAATTCTCATGTTCAAGGTTATATTTGCGTTTTCGTAATTTAAATTTACATTTACAAAGCTTAACAAAGTTTATTTTGATTTTAAATATGCTTCAATAAACCCGTCAATTTCACCGTTCATAACTCCTTCAACATCACTTGTTTCAAAGCCTGTTCTATGGTCTTTAACCATTTTGTATGGGTGAAATACGTATGAGCGAATTTGTGAACCAAAGTTTATATCAAAATTTTCGCCCTTCAATTCTGCCAATTTTTTTTCATGCTCTTGTTGTTTAATTTCCAAAAGTTTTGAAGCAAGAATTTGCATGGCATTTTCTTTGTTTTGAAGTTGAGAACGTTCTTGTTGACATCTAACAACAATCCCCGTAGGTTTATGCACAACTCTAACCGCTGTTTCGACCTTGTTAACATTTTGTCCGCCAGCACCGCCAGAACGCATTGTATCAACCTCAATATCTTCCGGAGGAATAATAATTTTCTTTTCAAAATCTGGAATAATCGGACAAACTTCTAACGACGCAAAACTTGTTTGTCTTTTATTACTTGAGTTAAAAGGTGAAAGTCTTACAAGTCTATGAACACCTTTTTCAGCCTTTGCGTAGCCATAAGCATATTTACCAGTTAATTTTATCGTGGCAGATTTAATCCCAGCTTCTTCGCCGTCTGATTTATCCATTAATTCTACTTTATAACCTTTAATTTCGCCCCAGCGAGAATACATTCTTAACAACATGCTCGCCCAATCTTGCGCATCAGTTCCGCCGGCACCGGCATTAACTGTCAAAATTGCGTTCGCCTCGTCGTATTCACCACTCAACATTCTTTTTATTTCAAAACTATCCAATTCTTTTTCAACTTGGACTAAGTTTCCTTCGGCTTCTTTAATTAATTCTTCATCTTCTAATTCTTTTGCAACTTCAAAATCAGAAACAATATTTTCCCATTTTGAAAAATTATCCAAAGTCTCTTTTATCTCTTTAGAATTTTGACCCAACTCATTTGCCAAAGCTTGATTTGACCAACATTCTGGACTTTGGAGTTTTGCCTCAATCTCTGCTAAATCCTTCTTTAATTTTTCGAGGTCAAAGACACTCCTTATTTTTATTAATTCTATCTTTAATATTATTTATATCCATACGTAAATTATACAATAAAAAGTTGCTTTTTTTACGCATATTATTTAAAATAAACTCATGAGTAATTTGCAACCAAATCAACAATTAAATATTTTATTTGATACACCTGCTGGAGAAAAAGCTATCTCTTGCTATATTAAACGTGTATATCCGGACAGAATTACTCTTACGCAACCTCAAGACTGGGAAAATCATTTAGACTTATTACAAGAAGGTGAAGAGTTAAGAACAAAAATTTTCACAAGAAGTGGTGTGTTACTATACACAGCTCTAGTTTTAACTTCTCCAGAAAATGACGATTTCACACTTGAATACAACGAAGAAGCTGCAAAAATTATGCAACGAAGAGTATACACTCGTGTTCCTATGGAAACAATCGTTGATTGCGAATACGACCAACTTGCCGACAAAGATGAAAACAATAAAATGGTTAAATTTTCTACTCAAATTAACTGTGAGTTTGAAAAATTTATTGTTGAAGCAGAAACTATCGACATCGGCGGTGGCGGTCTTAAAATTGAATCAAAACAAAAGTTACCTTTTGATAAAACAATCACTTTTAAAATTAACTTATTTGATGATATAATAATTGCGCAAGGTGTTCTTGTTCCAAAAACAAACCTTCCACCTTTGCAATATGGAGTAAAATTCACAAAAATCAAGGAAGAAGACAAAGATAGAATTATCAAAGTTTGCTTCAAAATTGAAGGTATTTTAAACAGAAGACAAGATTAGTACTGATTTATGAAACCAAAAGATATAGAAAAATTAGATAGACAATTTAATGACAAAAGCAAAAAAAGCAAAGTTCAAAAAGAAATTGAACAGTGTCAGTTAAAGTTGCAAAAAGACCCAACAAATGCAGATTTGCATATTAAGCTTGGGGATTTATATCTTGAATGGCATTTGGATATCTCAAATACTTATCAATATATTGATGAAGCTATCACTGAATATCAAAGAGCACTTGAAACTTATATCGATTCTGCTGAAATTTATTTCAAAATCGGACAAGCTCAATTCTTCAAAGGTGATTTGGATAAAGCAATCAACTACTTAAATACAGCTATCTCTAAAGATGCTAAATTAGGGAAAGCTTATTATCTTTTAGCAGAAACTTATACTAAAAAAGCTAGATTTTTAGAAGCAGTATTTAATGCTAAAAAAGCCATCAAAGTTGCACCATGGACAAGTTCATCATCTCACAACTTGTTACACAATATTTATAAATTATCTTCTCACAGAAACCCTGCTAAATGGTGGGCTTCTAAATGGGAGGGTCTTTTAGCATTTTTAACATTACCTTTTGATAACTTTGCTATCAAAAGTTTGATGAAATCTATTTCATATCTTAAATTCATGCCAATCTTGGTAAAAGGTTATTATATCGTTCAAACAAGAGGGCTTGAAAATGCAGTAGATTTCTACATCGATGCAATCGAAAAAGCGCCAGGGTTCACACCATTATATTGCCTTTTAGGTGATATCTACAGAACAATCGGACAATACGATAACGCAATTACAGAATACAAAATGGCAATCTGGATTGATAGTTTAAACATTCCTGCATACCGCCATTTATGTCAAGCATACGAAGAACAGGGCGATTATGATAGTGCAATTGAAGCTTATCACAAACTAATCACTATTCTTCCAACAATGCCAGAATTCCACTCAAATTTGGCAAACTTGTATTATGTTAAAGGTGAAATTAAAGAAGCTATTTCTCATTATCAAGCAGCAATCACTCTTAACCCAAACAGAGTTTGGACTTCTGTAATTACTCAAACACTTGGTTTCGTATACCAAGAAAACAAAAAAGATTTAGATGCTGCAATCAGCGCATATCAAAGTGCATATCTTCTAACTCCAGAAGATATCGATATTTATGTAAACTTAGGTTCAGCCTTCTATGATAAAGAAGATTACGAAAATGCTTTAACAGTGTATAGAAGTGCTTTAGACCTTGATCCAACAAATGCAAAAATTCACTGTAACTTAGGTTTCTTGCATTGGGGTAAAGGCGATACAGACGAAGCTATTAAAGAATATAATTTGGCAATCGAAAATGACCCTAATTATGACATAGCTTACAACAACCTAGGTGTAATTTACCTTGACGACTTAGGTCGTGTTCAACAAGCAATCGATTTATTCAAAAAATCTATCGAATGCAATCCAAATTATGCACTTGCACATTTCAACCTTGCTCGTGCAATCACAGTCGTTGGCGACAAAATTGAAGCCGCTAAATTGTATCAAATAGCTCAAGACATCAACAAAGTTACTAACGAAATTGACCCTCAAGATATTACTAACAAAATTAACAACTTGTTTGAATCTTAAAATAAACAAATCATGCCGAAACCATGTAATAGCTTGAAAATTCATGTTAAAATTTCTTAACATTTGTCAAAAATTTCTAAAGTTTGAAATTTTTATGCCGTATATGATTATGTAAAATGTCTCTAGATTTTAAAAAAGGGTGAGCAAAAAAAATGGGCGCAAATATTCCATCAATAGGAAACATAGGCGATATTGATTTAAGCGAAGCTAAACACAAAGTATCTTCAGGTGCAGCAGGCTTAGCTTTAAGTGCTATTTCAATTTTTAGCGGAGACGACAAGAAAAAACAAATCATGTCTCAACTTAACAAAGCTGAACAATCTGGAAAACAAGCTAAATCAAAAATATCTGAAACGAATGGAAAACTTGATAAAGCTAGAACAAATGTTAAAGATGCTGAAGGCAAGAAAGGAGAAGCAGAAACTAAAAAGACAGGTGCCGAACAGCAACAACAACAAGCTAATGGCATGGACATGAAATCAGCACAAGCTGGTGCTCAAGGTGTTAGTGCAAGAGCTAAGAATAAACAAAAAAATGCCCAGAACGCACAAGCTAAAGTTGAACAAGCAAGTACAAAAGCAAATTCTAAAGCTCAACAAAGTTCTGCAAGATTAGATAATTCTCAATCTAATGTTCAAAATCTTATTTCGCAAAGTCAATCTGCAGCCTCTGAACTTGACTCATTACAAGGTAATGACGGTACAGGTTCTGGTATGCACAGTGCTTTGTCTTTGAAAACAGGTGCAGAAATTCAAGACATTGAATCTAAAGGCAATAATCAAGGAAATGACGTTGAAGTTGCAGTAAATGATAAAATTCAGCAAATCCAAAGCAACGAAATGAAAATCCAAACAGAACTTGCTCAATCTAATGCAGTTGCAGAGGAAATGAAACTTTCTTCTGCTGAAGCACAACAAGAAATTCAATCTGAACAAATGCAAGCTCAAAGTGAGCAACAACAAGCCCAAGCTGATGATAGCTTGTTAACACAATTTTCAAGTGCAACAAAACAAGTTGCAACTGTAGCACAAGCCCTTGATGTTACTGGTACAGTTCTTAACGCGGCAGGTGTCGGTGTTCAAGCCGCAGGTGCAACAACTACAGCCGCAGGTGTCGGAACAACCTCAGCAGGCGGTATCTTAACAGGTATCGGCGCTACATTAACAGCAATCGGTATTCCGCTAATCCCAGTATTCGGAGCAGGGGTACCAGTTGAAGCTGCTGGTGGTACAACTACAGCAGGTGGTGTAACAACTACAGCAACAGGCGGTACTGTTACTGGTGTTGGTGCAACAGTTACACAAGTTGGTACAGTTCTAAAAACTACTGGTAGTACAATTTCTACTACTTCAAAAGTTTTAAGTACGGCTGCAAATGTTTCTGACGTTGCTATTAATACAGCAAAAGGCGATGTAACCGGAGTTATCTCTGCAGTTGGTAAAACTCTTACATCTTCTGCAGCATTAATTAAAGGTGTTGGCGCATTACCAATGCAAAGTAATTCTAAAATTCAAGCAATTTCAAACTTTGCAAGCCAACATAAAGGCATCTTAAATACTGCTATCGCTTCTGGTGATACTATTAAAGATACAGCAAAGGCTGCAAAAGATGTAATGAAAGGTGATGTCGGCGCAGCACTTTCAGACGGTTTATCAGCAATGTCTAACGCAACAGGTATGGCAAATAGCAAGGTAAGCGACGTACTTAACGGCTTATCTGGTGTTGCAGGTATTTCAAACGACCTTGCACAAGGTAAAGGTGATGCTGTAACACTTGGTCTTGATGCCCTTGCAACAGTTGCAAGCTTTGACGGTGCTCATCGTAGAAACACAGACAGAGATGGCTCTATCTTCGGCACAAGCGCTAGCCACTCTGACAGAGAAAGTGCATTGTACAAAACAACTTCTAAAATCAAAAGTGTTTATGAGGCTAACAAACCTAAAGAAGAACGTTCTACAAGACCTGTTCCTCAATCAAGTATCGAAAACTTATAGAGACAAAATTTATACAAAAAAAAGGACTTCCATCTCGGAGGTTCTTTTTTTATTCAAACGACAAATCTTTTATTGAAGTTATATCAGAGCCTTTACCCCAATCTTCAAGATATTTTCCTTCATTTACAAACTTATGGAATGATGAATATGCCCAATCTTTTACATTTTTTACTAATTCGTGTTTAACAGGGTTGTAATGAATATATTTTATATGATTGTTTAATTCATCTTCACCTTTAATGTTGTACTCATAATGTCTTTTTTGGAAAACATCTATCTCATGCTTGTTAAGATATTCTTCATCTTGAGATTTTAAAAGTTCAAAATAATCTTTATAGAAATTATGTTTAATGCATGTGATAATTTTTGAACAATCTTTCACATCTTTTAAATCCAAAATCAAATGAATGTGAGTTGGCAAAATACAAATTGCACTTATTTCAAAATCATAATGTTCAGCTGTGTATTTAAAAGACTCACGGAGCATTTCAATATTATCCACAAATATAGGTTTGCGGTTATGTGAAATAATGATTATATGAATATAACCACTCTTTTTTGATACTCTCTTCATTATCATGTTGTAATTTTATATCAAATTATAAATAAATAGATGATACAAACGGAGTAAATTTAAAGCAATAGCCTAATTATGATTTTTTATTGTCTCTGAAATTATAGGCATTAATTTATCTAATTCTTTTTGAGACAAACCAGTTGTTTCCTCTGTTGGTTGTACCCCAATCATAGATTGAATTACAGATTTAACAATACCTTCCACTGCATAAGCTGGAAGTTTAACACCTTCTTTGCTTACGATTTCTTTTACAACAAAATCTGTTAATACAGAACTCATATTTTTAGAATAAGATTCATTAGCCAAAATTTTTGAAGCAACTGAACTTGAATATTTATTTACGATAGATTGATTTATAGCGCCACATGCACCATTCAAACCTGCATTTATAGCTAATGTTTTTAAATTGATACCTCTATCAACTTTCTTTGTTTTTGCATCAGCAATATCCATAGCAACAGAAGTTGCTACACTGTAAACACAATTTGTTAAAACTGAATTTGGGCCAAGAGTATTTAAAACAACTCCTGTTAAAAATCTTACACATGCTGCTCCAGCTTTTTGTGAAGCATTGTATTTATCAACTCTCGCAACGATATCATTTTTTGTTCCGAAAGCTTTTGCATAAGATTTATCATAATCAGCTTTGATTTGTTCTAAAGTTTCACCTTTTAAAGATTTTTTTGCAGAAGTTTTAGAAGACTCTAAAATCACATTTGCTAAATGTCCGTAAACTTTGTATTTATCTTCTTTAGAAGCATCTTTTAAACCGCTTGTAGATAAAATATTATCAAGAACTTTTTTATCACCTAACACAGAAACTAATGAATTTTCCATGTTTTCAAAAATTTCATCTTTAGTTGTCAAATGGTTGTAATAAGGCATTGTGCCAGAGGCAACAAAATTGTTGGTTTTGTATTCGTTTAAATCTTTTAAATCACCAGATAATTTATTATAAGTTTCTATATTTTTAGATAATTTTTCATCAGCAAATTTAGCAATACAATCAGCAGTTAGTGCTGTTTCTAATTGTTTTGCTTTTTTGTTGTATCGAACAATGTTTGAATGGTCGTATTCGACATCAAAAATTTCTTTAAATTTATCTTTGAATTTGTCATCTTTTATCGAATTATCAAGCGATGTAACTTGTTCCTTGAAGGCATCAATATCAGATTGAACAAGAACGGCTCTGTTTTTAGAATTCCAAAGAACACTGATTGCATCTGCTGTTTTACCAGTCCAACCCTCAGTTGAAAGTTGATTGTTTAAAGAAGTTTGAGCATGGTTTGCAGTTTGGTTTAAATCATCTGTAAGCTTTTTATATTCGTTTAATCGGTTGGATTTGCCAGTAAAACCTATTGGGCAAGTTGTTAAGTTGGCATGCGAAAAAGTATCTGGTTTTTGATTAAAATTCTTATATCTAAAACCAGTAGAAAGACTGTTATTAACTGTATTAGAGGATTTAATTGAATTTAAACCTGTAAAATCAATCACAAAATGCCTTCTTTACTTTAAACCAACCTACATTAATAAAGACTTTTTTAACTTACAAATTGACATGATATCAGAGATTTGTGTATAAAAGTTAACAAATTTAGTTAAATTTTTATTTTGTAAAATTGAATTTTATGTCAAACATTGTTATAATATAGACATAGTTTGTTAATAAAAAAGGTAAATTATGAACGTATCTTTAACTCCTGCATTAGAACAATTTGTAAATGATAAAGTAGCAACAGGTTTATACAATTCAGTTAGTGAGGTTATAAGAGAAGCTTTAAGACTACTAATTTCTAAAGAAACCCCTATTTCACAAGAAGTTCTTGACAGATTAAATAGAGATATAGAAGAAGGTTTAAACGATACAAAATCTCTTGAAGGTCATTCTGCAATGAAAAATCTAATAGAGAAATATGAATAAATTAAATCTTCAAATCAAGAGCAAAGCCATTGAGGATATGGAAAGAATTGCGGATTATATTGCAAAAGATAATCCAAAAGCTGCCCATGATTTATTAAACGATTTTTACATCACATTTGATAATATTTGTTCATTTCCAAAAATGGGGAGCATCAGAAAAGATTTTACGTACAAAAATGTTCGTTTTATTCAGGTTAGACAAAACTATTTGGTAGTTTATAATATTGAACATGAAACAATTTATATTTTAAGAGTTCTTTCTAATTATCAAGAGATTTGCAACTTGCTATAATTTAAAAGCATGACCGTGAGCAAATGGAGGGAAGAACCACCACGGTGGTAAGAAGATACCCCTGCAATAAAAAATCCTCAAGATTTCTCTCGAGGATTAATGGTGGGCAGGGGTAAGGACTCCGTTTGCGAACAGAAAAACGATTGAGTATTGTTTTTCGTTGAACTTTTCCAAAAACTAAAAGCATGACCGCGAGCAAATGGAGGGAATAACCACCACGGTGGTGAGAAGATACCCCTGCAATAAAAAATCCTCAAGATTTCTCTTGAGGATTAATGGTGGGCAGGGGTGGATTCGAACCACCGTAGACTCGCGTCGGCAGATTTACAGTCTGCTCCCTTTAGCCACTCGGGCACCTACCCATTTTTTGATGCCCCTCTCACTCATTTCTGAGTAAGAAAATAGCCGGCAATAGGAATCGAACCTACAACCTACGGTTTACAAAACCGTTGCTCTACCGTTGAGCTATGCCGGCATACCTCTATTGTATTTATAAAATTATTTTATGTCAAGTAATATTTTTTGACTTTTTACAATTTATCCTTATTAACATGTTAGAGGTAGTACAAATAGAGGATTTTTACATTACATTTACAAAGTTTTTTCTAAAGTTGCCGTAATTAAAAATATAAATAAATTATGAGGTTATAAAAAATGTTAATCAGAGGTGGTGTTAGATACACAGACAACGGTATTAAAATTGCATTAAAAGCAATGCAATTGCAACAAGCAATCGTTGGTATCACAAATGAAAACGTTACAGGTTTTGATAAAGTCGGTTATCAAAGAAAAGAACCTGTCGTTTCTTCTTTCACTGAATACCTTGGTGTAAACGGTTTATCTGAAGCTACAGATACTACAATCGGAAGAATTTCAACTTCTGACAACCCTTTAGACTTGGCTCTTAACAACAAAGGTTATTTCCAAGTTCAAGGTAGAGACGGTATCAGATTAACAAGAGACGGTCGTTTCAAATTAGACAAACAAGGCAACTTATTAACTCTTGAAGATCAACCAGTTTTATCAAACTCAGGTGCACCAATCAAATTACCATTCGTACCAGACAGCATTAAAGATGTTGTTGTTAACACAAAAGGTCAAGTTAGTGTTTTCAACAAAAACACAAAAAGATTAGACAAAGTTGCAACACTTGGTATAGTTGATTCAAACGGAGTCGGTGTGGTTAACCCAGAAGTTGCTCAAGGTTTCTTAGAATATTCAAACGTTGCAATTCAAAACGAGTTTTTAAACTTAATGCCAACACTTAAAGCATACGATGCAAACAGACAAATTCTAATGATAGAAAACTCAGTTCTTCAAAAAACAATCAGTCAATTAAGTAGCGCACAATAGTTAGGATAAGGTAAAAAATATGTACAACTTACAAGCAGTAATTAGAAAAGGTATCAACAACTCAAACATTCAATTCGAAAGATTGGGTAACGTAGGTCAAAACTTCGCAAACTTTGGAACAACAGGTTACAAAAACGTTCGTTTTGAACAATTCTTAACAGAAGACGGTTCTGTAACAGGTACAAAAAGAACAGATTGTTCTCAAGGCGCATTAAGAATTACAAACAATCCTTACGACGTAGCTATTAAAGGTGCAGGTTACATTCCAGTTGTTTCAGAAGACGGTCAAGTAGCTTACACAAGAGACGGTTCTTTCAAGCTTGGTAAAGACGGTTACTTAGTAACAAGCGATGATTGGTTAGTTGGTAGCGGTATTCAAATCCCTTCTAACGTTCACGATTTTCAAATCAAAAGAAACGGCGACGTTATGGTTCAAGATTCTAAACAATCTCTACCAAGAAAAATCGGAAACATTCCATTAGTTCAATTCGCATCACCAGAAGGTTTAGCAGAAAAAGGTCATAACAAATTAGTTCAAACAGAAGACTCAGGTGAACCAAAATTAATTAGAAATCACGATTTCATTCACCAAAACAATGTAGAAACAGCAAACGTTGACCTATACGGCGAAGTTAACACAATGTTAAGATTAAATGCTTCAATGTTAGCACATATGCAATTAATGAAAGTAGCATACGATATGTACAACAAAGGTATAAACATTAGAGAATCATAGAGGTAATAAAAAATGAATTTTAGCGTATCAAACAGTTTAAGTCAAACATCAAACATTTTAAATTTAATATCTCAAAGACAAAAAGTAATTGGTGAAAACGTAGCCAATATGGATACTCCAGGGTATATCAAAAAAGATATTGATTTTTCACAACTAGTTGGTGGACCTGCAAACAACTTAGAAACAAAATTAGCACAAAAGCTTGACGGTTCAATGGTTGCAACAACATCATCTTACGAGCCAGTAAATCCAGCAGAAGAATTAGTTAAAATGCAAAACAATTCACTTCTATACACTGTAGCAACAAGAAGAATGTCAAATGTAATTACACAAATGAAAACAGTAATTAACGTTGGTAAATAATAAATAACAAGCAAACTAAGATAAGAGAGGAAATAAAATTATGGGTATTATGGATTCAATGTACATCGGTGCAAACGCATTAAAAGCACATGGTAGAAGATTAGACATTCACGCAAAGAACGTAGCAAACGTTGACACACCAAACTATGT
>CAVCIU010000040.1:0-16465 GCA_963602355.1 Methanobacteriaceae archaeon | reverse complement strand
GTTATTATTGACCTCTTTTTAATTATGAGGAAAGAATTATGGATAAAAAAAGAGTTGTAATTACAGGCATGGGTGCTATAACTGGTTATGGTATCGGTGTAGAAAAGTTTTGGAATGGTATTAAAAACTGTGAAAGCTGTATTACATTAAACGATGGTACAGAATTAGATTTGAATTCTCAAACAACACATATTTTTGGTACAGTTCCTAAATACGACGAAACTCAATATATGGACGCAAAAGAATCAAAAAGACTTGATAACTTCATTAAATTCGCTCTTGTTGCAAGTGAAGAAGCTTTTAATGATTCTGGTATAGATATGTCTAAAGAAGACCCATACAGAGTTGGTTGTTTAGTATCTTCTGCAGCAGGTGGTTTTAGAACAATCGAAGTTAACCACGAAAAAATGTTGAAATTAGGTTACACAAAATGTTCACCATTCACAATCCCTGCAATGATTGCAAATATGGCTGCCGGTAAAGTTGCTATTAAATTTGGCTTAAAAGGTATTAACAAAGCTATCGTTTCTGCTTGTGCATCTGGTACGCACTCTATTGGTGATGCTTTCAGAACAATTCAATACGGCGAAGCTGATGCAATGTTAGCTGGTGGTACTGAATCAGTTGTATGTAACTTAGGTGTTGGCGGATTCTCTTCTGCGAGAACATTATCTAAACGTAACGACGAACCTACAAAAGCTTCAAGACCTTATGATATGGATAGAGATGGTTTTGTAATGAGCGAAGGTGCTGGTGTATTAGTTTTAGAAGAACTTGAACACGCAAAAGCTCGTGGCGCTAAAATTTATGCAGAAATCGTTGGTTACGGTCAAACTTGTGATGCTTATGATATGGTTGCTCCAGACCCAACAGGTTCTGCCGCTGCAAAAGCTATGGAATTTGCTGTTAAAGATGCTGGTATCACAACTGATGATATCGATTACATCAATGCACACGGTACTAGTACTCACGTAGGTGATATTGGTGAATCTTTAGCAATCGCAAATGTATTCGGTGATTTAGATAAAAATCCAGATTTAAAAGTAAGCTCAACAAAAAGTATGCACGGACACCTTTTAGGTGCTGCTGGTGCTGTTGAAGCTATCGTTTGTATTGAAGCAATGAATGAAAATTTAGTTCCTGCAACTATCAACCTTGAAAACCAAGATCCAGAAGTTGCTAACTTGAACTACATTCCAAACAAACCAGTAAATGCTGATTTGACATACACAATGTCAAACTCATTCGGTTTCGGTGGACACGATGCTTCAATCGTTTTCAAAAAATATGCTGAATAATTTGGAATATTTTAAATAATTATGAGTGGCGTTTTGCTTTGCAAAACGCCACTTTAATTTTAGAGACGAAGCCTTCGGCTTCGCCTCTATTAAGAAGGGCGAAATTCCTTTAGGAATTTCGCCCTCTTTTTGGCTTACTGTATTTATTTTAAAAATATTCTTTCAATACAAGCTTTTGGTGAATATTGCCATTCTCGATATGTTATTCTTTCTACTTTGAAACCTGAACGTTCAAGGACAGATTGTTTTTTCATATTTGTTGTGTGAGATTTTTTGTTATCTTCTACACCGTCGATTTCAATGATTAGATTGTTGCCTATGAGTAAATCTGCTGTTAAACCTGCAACTTCTGCCCCTGCTTTTACTGTGTAACCTAATTCTCTAAGTTTTTCTGCAACTTCTTTTTCAAAAGAATTTTTGTAGAAGTTTTCATCAATTTCGTTGTTCATAACAGCATTGAAATGGTCGTCATATTCTCTAATGTATTCAAGATAACTACGGAATAAACCTTCTGGTAGTTCACCAATATCTTTTGATACGAAATTGATTACTTTGTATTTAGCACGTGTGATTGCCACGTTGAACAAGTTTGGTTTTTGTAAGAAAGTCAAACTTTGAGGGTGGCTGTCGTTTGCAAAAGCCCATGACATAAGGATAATGTCCCGTTCATCACCTTGGAATGCGTGTGCTGTGCCAATTTCAACTTGGTGTTTTTCCATCATACGTTCAGAAATTACTTTTCTTACAGAAATTTTTAGCTGGTCAACTTGCGCTCTAAATGGTGATATGATACCTATTGTAACAGGTTTTTCTGGGTTTTTGCGTTCGTCTTCTAGAATTAACTCGTGAACTTTTCTTACTACTGCTTCAATTTCTGGAGTATTTTTAGTTACATTAGCATCAGGGTCCATTTTACCGTCTGGAACTTGAACTATTTCTAGCACTTTTTCTTTGTCAGAATTTTGGTGCATAACTTTTATTCTGTTACCGTAAAACTCTTTGTTTGAGAAGTTTATGATTGGTGGTAAACTTCTGAAATGCTCATCTAACAATACTGGGTTCATACAGTAATAGTTTGCAATATCGAACATTGAGTTTGCACGATATTTCCACATAAGTTGATATCTGTCTGGAATTCCGTATTGGCTCAAGAAGGATTGTTCTTTTGCTTTTTCAAGGAATGATAGATGAGGTAATTGTTTGTCATCACCTACGATTACTGCTCTTTTTGCGCGGAAAAGAATTGGGAAGCAACTTGCGATATCGCATTGCGAAGCTTCATCGATGATTGCAACATCAAATAACCCTGGTTTCATTGGTAGGGAACTTGATACTGCGTAAGTTGTTACACACCAGCAAGGGAAGGCTTCTAAAAGTGGTCTGAAATCTTCTGTTTCAAGAAGTCTGTTTTGTAAGTTTTGTTGTCTTGAAACAAGTGATTTTGCGTGTGTTAAAAGTCGTCCACGTTTTTGGCTGTCTGTTCTTAAACCTTTTAAAGATTCAACTCTTATTGATTTTAGTACGTTTACAACAAGGTTGTGTTGTTTTGCTTTTAGGTTGTGAATTTCGTCTATTAATAGGTGAAGATTTCCTATTTTTTGAATTTCTGTTTCATAAAGTTTTAGACGACGTTCGATTTTTGCGTAAGAAAGTTCGTCTTTTAGACGTGCTGTGTTTTCTTGTGTTGGCTCAAAATCTTTTATTTCTAAAACTTTTTTGATTTTTTCTTTTGCAGAATAGTTTTGAAGATTTACAAAAAATCCGCTCTTGTCATAATTGTTTTCAATTATTTTTATTGAAGAATTTAAATCTTCTACCTCTTGTTTTTTTAGAATTTTATCTATATAAATTCTGTCGCCAAGAAGTTTTTCACGATTTTTGCGCTCTTCATCAGCTTTTTGCCATTCGTTTTCAAAGTTGATAATTTTTTCACAATTATCTTCAAGCTCTTTGATATCTGTCAAAAGTTTTTTGATATCGTCAACATCACTAAAAATAATGTCTTCAAGGTTTTCATTTAGGTCAAACTTGCCTGAAGCAAGGTCTTCAAGTTGAAATCTTAATTTGCGTTGATAATCAAGACGACCCGCACGAAGTGCTAGGAATGGCGCACCCAAACTGTTCAATCTGTCTGCTACAACGTCAACGGCTTTGTCCATTTTTGAAGCGACAAGAACTGTTTTACCTTCTGCAATCAAGTGCGCAACAAGATTTACGATTGTTTGTGATTTACCAGTCCCTGGAGGTCCAAAAACTGATACTAGCTTGTTCATTTCAATTTGACGGATTACGTCTTCTTGCGAATCACTCAAAGATAAAGGTGTTAATGGTAGAAAGTCTTCTAACGCATCTGGTTTTGGGACTTCTATTTGTTTGCCTTTGCTTTGTAAGTATTCTTCGTTAATTACGTTTAATGCTGTTTCACGATAAATTCCGCTTGGACGTTCTGCAATTTGTGTCAATTCGTGTAAAACCCCTGCTGTGATTGAAGGACGTTTTGTTAAAATGATTGCAGCTTGACGAGTTAAACATAATTTATCAAGGTTGACTTGTTTCTTCTGTTCTTGTTCTTCTTCCTCGATGAATGCATCAATATTGTCTGCATCAATTGTTTCTTTTTCTTTGTAAAATTCTTTTTCCTTTGTTACGTTGTCATCTTCGATTAATTCTGGGTTTAGTGATACGTCAACATCTGGAATAATTGATTTTAAAGTTGTTAAAAAGATGTCTAATTTTTCTTGAGTGATTGGCATTGTTGGAACCGCATCAAGTAAAAATTTTAATACTTGTTCAACTTCATCATCATCGTCAGCTTTTTTCATTAAAGCTGTGATTGCACCTGTATTTAGGGAAATCATTTCTTCTGTTAAAAATAGATTTATGTTTACACCATTTTTTTCTAAACGACAAGGTGTGTATAATAATGGTGTCAAAAACTCGTTGCTACGTTTTTTAGAAGATTTACCTACTAAAAATAAATAACCATAAATTAAGTATTTGTCTTTTTGTTCATTTGAACTTTGAAGTAATAATTCTGTGATTTTAGAATCGTAAGCTGAAAGTTTTAAGTATTCTAAATTCTTTGTGTAAAGAGTTTCTTCATCTTTTAAAAATATCCATTTGTTAGCTTTGTCGGCTTTTAGGTTTCTAAAAGTTGAACTCTTTACCTCTTCACGAACACAGTCGTGCAAATATTGACTTAATTTTTTTATAAAACTATTGTTAAAGGCTGAATTAAGTGCCTTTGTCGCTTCTTGTAACATAATATCCTCTTATCTTAATTGATTAATTACTATTTTACGTTAGAATAGGGTATATGAACATCATAGATTTGTACGAAAAATACGATAATTTGTATTATGTTGGTGGCATTGTTAGAGATATTTTGCTAAAAATGCCAAGTAATGATGTTGATATTACGTATGTTGGTAATGCTATTGAATTTTGCCAAAATATTTCTGACTGTGAAATTGTTCAAACAAATCCTGATTTTGGAACTGTTAGAATTTTGGTTGGTGAAAAAAAGAAACCTTTTGATATAGCTTCAACTAGAAAAGAGTCTTATCCTAGAAAAGGTCATTTGCCTGTGGTGGAAGAGATTGGCTGTGATTTAAAGGACGACGTTATAAGAAGAGATTTTACAATAAATGCTCTTGCAAGAAATACTAAAACTGGTGAAATAGTTGATTATGTCGGAGGAAGAGAAGACATTAATAATAAAATCTTGCGTGTAATGCACGATGAGAGTTTTATTGATGATCCGACAAGAATTATTAGAGGTCTTAAATTTGCTACAAGATTTGGTTTTGACCTTGATGAACATACAAAACAATTGCAAGATGAATATTTGAAAAACGTTAATTACGATATGAGTTATAAAAGATTGAAGGACGAACTTGTGTCGACTTTTAACCTTAATTCTAATAAAGCTTTTAGAAAATTTGTTGAGCAGAAGATGTATAAACTTATGACTGAGACAGATTTTGAGTTACCTGATTATGATATCGAAAATCTTGTGAATAAATATTTTAAACAAGTTAAAAATGTTTGGCTTGTTTATGTAGGATTGCTTGATATGAGTAAATTTGAGCTTACAAAGACTGAAAAGAAAATTGTTGATGATTATAAAAAATTGTTTGAGGTTGATTTGAGCGATGATTATAAGATTGTAAAAGCTTTTGAGAATTGTGAGATTGAATCACTTTTGATGTACGAAATTACTAAAAAAGATGGTAAAGCGATTGAATATTTGGATAAATTGTCTGAGATTAAACCAGAGATTTCGGGAAATGATTTAAAAAATATGGGTTTGCCTCCGAGTGAAAAATATGCGAAAATTTTGGATTATGTTTTGGAGGAAAAGCTTAAAAATCCTGAACTTACAAAAGATGATGAGCTTGAATTAGTTGAAAAATATGAAAAAAACATGTAAATTTTTATTAAAACATGGCTAGAAATCAGTCGTAACATGAGTTAGCATGCATGTATGGACATCATAAAGAACTTGAAGGATTACAAGTTGAGCCATAAGCAACGGATTTTTGCTAGCTATTTAAAAGATCACGCTGATTCTTACACTTGTATCGAGGAGATTACTAATAGAGAATTTTTGCGTCAGTATTTCGCACCAGAGAACGATTTGCTGATATATTCAACTGCGTTTTTTGATCCGGCGAGAATATGTCGATATCCAGAAAGAGATAAGAAGGTCAATGAATAGATAAAAAAGAAAAGTAAAATTTTCTTAAAAATATTGACAAATCAAATTGAACTGGTAAGATAGATGTATACCCAATGGGATGTCGCCAAGTGGTAAGGCACCTGGTTTTGGTCCAGGCATTTCGGAGGTTCGAGTCCTTCCATCCCAGTTTTAAAATAACTCTCGAGCAATCGGGAGTTATTTTTTTGTTTAAGGAATGGAGAACTCTCACCTAAGTTTTTGCTTGTAAAAATATTATTGTGCTCTGACGTATCCCATTTTTTGAATATCTTCGTCCGTACGATTACTGGGGTTTATTAGTCCAATTTGGATTTGATTGATTTCATAAACTTCCCCAATTCTAGGCTAATAGAGGCTACTTTTTCGGAATGAGATTTGAGTTTCAAAGTATACCAAAAGGGACTTTTCGGGTGCTCAAAAGTCCACAAAATTTTCTAAAATTTTAATTAAATTTACCTCTATCCTTGAACACATTTACATTTTAGCCATTGGACAAAATGAGTACCAAAAGCCCAATTTGAAATTTCTTGTATTTTGAGATGTGTCAAATTGTCTCTGAGATTGGGATTTAGACTTGATTTTTGCCATAACAAGAGTGATGAATGTCTATGTCAAAAAGGAATAAAAACATGGTCGAATTCACACCCGAAAAATCAAAGAAAATAGCGTTAGCCAGATTAGATTTACTAAATCAATGGAAAGATTTTCGAAGAAAATCAGATAACAAACTCCAAGCAGATTATGACTTTGTTAATTTGCATAATACTTCAAATAGTTATCTATTTGAGATATTGGGTAAGATCAGTAGAGGAACTCTTCATAGATGGAAAAACATACTCAACGGTACTGAAGATTATACAAAACTTATTCCACAATATAGATATGCAAAAGTAGATGAATATAGAACTTGTTTAACTAATGAAGAAATTAAAATTTTTATGGGATTATTACTTCACCCAAACAGGCTTTGCATAGGTAAAGCAATAGCACTTACAAAATACAAACTCCAACAACAAGGGCAATCATATATTCCAGCAGATATTACTTTTAGAAAATATGCTAATTGGTTCAAGAAGAACAATTATGATAAATGGGTTTTAGCTCGTGATGGAGAAAAGGCATTATCCGATAAAGTTGAACCATATATAAAACGTGATGCAAGTTTGCTTGAAGTTGGAGATATTCTTGTGGCAGACGGTCATAAATTAGCATTTAATGTAATTAATCCGTTTACTGGTAAACCAACTAGAGCAACTTTGGTTGGCTTTTTAGATTGGAAATCAACAGCATTAGTTGGTTATGAAATTATGTTAGAAGAAAATACTCAATGTATTGCAAGTGCGTTGCGTAATTCAATAATTAATCTTAATATGATACCAAAAGTAGTTTACCAAGATAATGGTAGAGCTTTTAGAGCCAAATATTTTACTGACGATAAAGGTTTTACTGAACTTGGTTTTAATGGACTTTATTCCAAACTTGGTATAGAAACAGTATTTGCAAGACCGTATAATGCAAGGGCAAAAGTTATTGAAAGATTTTTCAAAGAGTTTCAAGAAGGTTTTGAAAAGTTATTACCAAGTTATGTCGGAAGTAATATTCAAAATAAACCTGCATATTTAATGCGAAATGAAAAGTTGCATACTCAATTGCATAATAATTTTGTGCCTACGTTAGATGAAACAATAAAAATGATAGATATGTGGTTGAATTTTAAAAACTCTCAACCTTGTCCAAACTCACCAGATAAAACAATAGCAGAAGTTTTAGAAGAACGAAGAAAACAAAATGTAGATATAAACTTACTTGATGATTTGATGCTTGCAACAGAAGTTAAAACAATACAGAGAAATGGAATCAGATTTTTAAACTGTGATTATTTTGATGAACGACTTTATGGTTTTAAAAGTAAAGTTTTGATTAAGTACAATCTTTTTGATTTAACAAGCATTAAGGTTTATACAATAAAAGGTGAGTATTTGTGTACTGCTGAAAGAGTAACTGAAACTCATCCAATGGCAAAATTATTAGGTTCGGTTACTGATTTTGAGGATTACAAGCAAAAAATTGTAAAACAAAGAAAATTACATAAGAAAACTCTAAATGCTGTAAAGGCTTATTTATCCAATGATGAAGTTAAGTATTTAGAAACCAAAATGATTGAAGAAAATTCAAACCCTGTTCAATCAGAGTTCAAAGTACGTTCAATAGGTGTTCAAAAAATATTCAAGAATAACTCAGAAAAATATGAGTATTTAATAAAGACTAATCCTGATGATAAATGGATAACAGACTTTAAACAAACTAAGGAGTATAAACTTTTATATGAATAGAATTTTTGTTAAAACAACTAACGTGAAAAACTTTATCGGACTTGTTGAAAATCTTTTAAATAAACCAAAGAATATACCTAAGATGGGATTAATATATGGCGAACCAGGACTTGGAAAATCTCAAACAGCATTATGGTTAGCTTGTAAATATGATGCGATATATTTAAGAGCAACAAATTTAATGACAGGGCGATGGTTATTAGAAGAAATTGCTAAAGAAATGGACGAAATTCCAAGATATTTGACGTCAGATAATTTCAATTTAGTAGTACAAAAGTTAAAACAAAAACCTCAACTTATTATTGTTGATGAAATAGATTACTTGATGAACAACTTGAAAACTATAGAAATTTTGAGAGATATTCATGATGAAACTGACTGTCCAATAATTTTTGTTGGTATGGGATTGGCACATAAAAAACTCGAGCGATACAAACATCTTTTTGATAGATTTTCAGAGATTGTAAAATTTGAAACTTTTTGGGTAAATGATGTTGCTCAAATAATAAATCAATTAGCAGAAATTAAATTCACAGTTGATGCTATTGAATACATACACAAAAAATATAATCGTTTTCGACAAATAGTGCAATTAATTAACCAACTTGAAATTGTTGCTAAAGATAATAATTTGACCGAGATAACTAAAGAAATAGTGGAGGATATAATTTGAACATAGAAAAACTTGCAAAACATCTAAAAGAATTTACGCTTGATGAAATAAATATGATTGCAGAGTGTGATTGTAAAACAGAACTTGAACACCTTTTGAACAGTAATAAAATAGCGTTTGAACAAGGCTTGTATAAATATAAAGAAAAAGAAGTTTTACTAGATTATGAAATTTTTACGATTCCTAAAAAAGTCAAAAAATCAATTTTAACAAAGACTGCGATTAATAGTTTTATGAAAAATTATGTTCATAAGAATTGCAAACAGGGTACGGTAAAAAATTATAGTTCAATATTTAAAATGCATATTTTGCCTGCATTTGGAGATAAAAAATTAAACGATATTTCAATTGAGGATATTAAAAGTTTTTATGTTGAATGTAAAAATAGAAACTTGTGTGCCAAAAGAATAAAAAATACTCTTGCTCTACTAAATCAACTCTTGAAATACTATCAAAACAAAGGAATTATTTCTAAAAAATGTGTATTTCAAGTAAAACGTATAACTGATAAAAACAAATTTGATATTAATAGAATAGTTTTTAATTAAAATTTAGCTAATCGTTTTGTGATTCTAAATATCTTGTTTCTGAGCTTATTAATTCGGCAAGTTCCTCTTCTGTTGGTAAAACAGTTTTGTATTTACTTGCAAAAATTTGTTGGCTTTCTTGAAGAATAGAGTATTTGACCATTGTTTCAGATTTATCTGTACACATTATAATACCGATGGTTGGATTATCATCTATTCCACGCTTTAATTTATCAAACATTCTGATATACATATCCATTTGTCCAATATCAGCGTGAGATAATTTAGTTGTCTTTAAATCGATAACAACAAAACACTTTAAAATATAGTTGTAAAACACTAAATCAGCATAAAAATGTTCGTTTTCTGTGCTGATTCTAAATTGTCTTGCAACAAACGAAAACCCTTTTCCTAATTCAAGTAAGAATTTTTGCAAATTTGTAATTAAAGCTGATTCTAACGTACTTTCTTTGCCTTCAATATTTTCTGGTAAATCTAAAAATTCTAACACATACGGATCTTTTACAAAATCTTTTGGATTTATAACAGCTGGCAAACAGATATTGTCATTATTTTCTTGTGTAGATAAAAGTCTTTGATAATATCCACTTTTAATGTTTCGCTCGAGTTGTCTTGAAGTCCAATTGCCAACAGCAGCTTCTTTTAGATAATATTCTCTTTCTTTTTTGTTGCTAATTCTAATGATTGTACGAATATTTGTCCAAGACAAATTCGCTACGCACCGCGTGTCGAATTCAGGAAATGTTAGATAAAATTGACGCATATTCTTTAAGTTGGCTTCAGAAAAACCTTTTCCAAATGTGTCTGTCAAATATTTTGATAAGTTTTCAATGAGTTTTGTTCCATATTCTGCACGAGATTTTCCAGCTTGTTCTTCTTCAACAATACGTTGACCGATTTTCCAATAAGTTTCAACCATAATTGAATTAACAATATGATAAGTTTTTGCTCTTGCAACGTTAAGTAATTCGGCTATATCTGTATAAATTTTTGAAACTTCACTTGTCATGAAAACCTCCAAGTTACTTAATTTTAACATAAATGTAGTGGATATGAAATTTATAATATTTTAAGAAAAATTTGTATTTTTAATCTCTTTTCACTCCATTTGACGAATCATTGATTCTATGTATGCAATTTCATCTTCACTTAAATTTAATATTTTGTAGAATTGTTCATCAATATTTTTTGAAAAATCTACAAAGTTTAAAGAATTATAATTATTTAAATCTGGAACAAATTTAGCTAAAGAACCAAGAGATTCATCTGATAATAAAAACAAATATTTTATTATTTTACTTTTACAATATTTATAGAAATTATTAGCTGAGTTTTCATTATTGAAAGATTTTAATGCAACCCTTGCCCTTCCAAACGCACTATGATTATCAACAATTTCCATTTGATTATCTCTACCATCTTGACCTCCAGCATGAGCACTTGAAACAACAACTTGCCATTGTCCAATATAATTAATATTTTGCAAGATTAAAGATTTATCTATAACAAACCATTGAGTTCTACCAGACGGACCTGCTTTGTCATTTGTTAATAACTTTATTTCATTGGATTCTAACGGTTTATTCTCATAGAGTTTTACTTTGTCAATATTCTTTTCTATAAAATCACTTTCTATGCCAAATAGCGAACGGGGTAGGACACTTTTATTTAAATATTCAAGATTATTATCAGTAACAAATTTACTCACTTTATCTGCAATATTCATGTCATGAGGATTAATAATTAATAATGACTCTCCAGGATTGTCGCGTTGTAATAATATTTCATTAGAATTTTCTTTGTAAGCATATACAAATCCATTTGTACACTTATTTTTGTTTGTCATTACCATAGAAATTCCATCTGGAATTTCTGTATTATAAAATAATTCCTTAGCATTAGGATAAAAAACAATCTTTTCAAGGTTAGGACTATTTATTAAATCTGCTCCAAATTGTTTTAATCCTTTTCCTGATTGATGCATCCATCTTATTCCAGGATAAATAAGAACTGTTCTATTTGATGTTATTTTTTCTGACATCATTTGAAATAAGTGAAATACATTTTTTCTAGGAGTTTGTCCGTTACTTTTGCTTTCAACATTTGTTTCTTCTTGATATGGTGGATTCCCTACTACCGCGTCAAATTTCATTTCTTGTCCGTCCTTTATATTCCAATAATTTGGTTTTTTAATTCTTTCTACAAATTGTTTAGGTTTGTGTTGAATTGTGTTTATTAAATCTTCAAAGTAATGTGCATTAATTTTTACATCACTAAAACCTACAAGAGTTCTTTTTGTTATGCTCTTTGCCATAGGTGTCTTGCATATTACATAGATATTATTCTGAACTGTTTCATTCCATAGTTTTCTCTGTTCTTCAATCGGCGTTTTATCAATATCAGGACACTTACTTCTAAAAATACTATAAGTGACATATAAAGGATAAAGCCCTGTTTTAGAATTTATTTCTAATATTTGTGCATTTGAATTGCCTAAGGTTTCAGTTGTTACTTCCCCTTGATTTACAAATCTAGGTTCTTCTATATCGTGCTCAAAATTTTTATCAAAGAAATTATATCCACCTAAGCAATCACCCATATGCATATTTACAACACGCCATGGTGTTAAAACTGTTTCTTTATCAGGATTTTTGAAGTATGAAAATAGTTTTGAAATTTCTGCTGATCTTTGTGTTGGCGCAAGAGTATCTGCATACTTAACAATTTTTCTTATTCTTTGACTTGCTGCATTAAATACGTCTATATCATAGTATTTGATAAAAGTTTTAAAAATTTCTTTATCAACACCTTTTGGCATAAATTCTTTCCAAGAATTTACATCAATAACATCATCTTGTAATAAATCTTCAATTGTAATAATTTCTTTATTTATATCTGCTCCGTATATTAAAAGTGGAATTCTGATAGAGATTGCTCTTAATATTGAAATTGCTTTTTGTCTTTGTTCCTTCTGCTCTTTTAATTGTTGAATTTTAGCTTCGTCTTCAGGAGTTCTTTCTTTTTTAGGTTTTTTATTTAATTTTTCAAGTTGTTCATATTCTTCTTTTGTTAAACCCTGTTTGTTAATATTAATTTCTCTTGTTTTTGGTGAAGCTTTTGCTGAACCTATAATCTTTTTAAGGTTATCAAACTGTTGTAATTCAATCTCATTCAATTGTAAAAGTTCATCATTATACAAATTTATATCATCAAATCCACTTTTTAAAGCTCTTTCAGCATAAGCTCTTTTTAATTGCTGCAATAATTTTGATTCATCGTATTTAATCATTCTTGTACCGCTATAAGATATTACAGGGCAGAAATTTAAAAATTCACCCATTAATTTGCGGTCATTTCCAGTTGTCTTGCCTGCTTGAGTTGATAATTGTACGGCATCTGCGATCATTTTAAGTGTTCTATCTGGTGCAAAATCAAATACATAACAACATTCTTTTCTCATTCCATTTATATTCGCAGGTGATTGAACTCTAAATATTGTTTGTAAATAATTTGCTGCAGAAGTTGAATATGAGCCAGATAACATCATCACAGCTGTCCATTCTGGAATGGTTACACCAGTTGTTAATTTTCCACAAGAAAGAGTTATTGTATAGGTATCGTCTTTTAATGCTTTTGCAATAGCTGTTTTTACTTTTGTCAATGCTTCTTGTGAATCGTTTTCTTCGTCGCCATCACCTGCGATATTTACTATTTCAAATTGTCCGGAGCCAAAAACAGGATGGCTTTTAAGCATTGAACTTAAAGCTCGTGCTTCTTTTACACCTGGTAACATCCATAAAGAATGTTTAAAGAAATTACGGTATTCTTCGCAGGAATATGGATAATTATTGCAATCATCTTTGCAAGTTATTAAATTTAAGAAATTTTTAATGTCTTTTTCATGAACAAAATCACCTATTTTTACATTTGTAGGTTTTTTATTATCATCTAAAGTCCATGTTCTAAAGAATTCTTTAAAGTTAAATGCTTTATCTTCTATTTCATCATATTCACTTACACCTAAACTTTCGCCTAAGTCATAAGTATATATTTTCATTTGCGGAAGTTCTTCGTATGGGTTAGAATCTCCAAAGTGTTCAATGTCCCACTTTTGTTTTGAAGATTGTTCCATCATGTAATCCCAAGTATAAACATTATTTTGCTCATAATTATTCATAATATTAAAAGGAGTACCTGATAACTCAAGGATTTTTGTGTGACCTTTTGTTATTAAAAGTTCTTTTACATCTTCTCCTTTTTTAGTTGTTGTTCCTTCATGTGCTTCGTCAATAATTATAAAATCCCATTTTGTTTCAAAAATTTTATCATTTTTATCAAATTTGCCATCAACAACTTTTGACCCTCTTAAATCCTGAATGGACATAAAGTAAATAAATTTCTCGTTTTTCTTTATTTTTTCTTCTATGTCAAATTTGATTCCTTTAGCGATATATTCGGTTTTATCTTCATCATTAAATATTTTATGAAAATCATCATGCCAGCCATTATCAACAACAGGTCTATGCGAAATAATTAATGTTTTTCGATATCCTAATTTACGAGTTACTTCCAATGCACAAATAGTTTTTCCAAAACGCATTTTTGCATTCCACAACATTCTATCAGAAGTTTTTAATGTTTTTATAGTCTCTTTAATTGCTTTTTCTTGTTCGGGTCTAAAAATTATAGGATTTTTATCCATTGATATTTGACCAGGTGTTAATGATATTTGATTATTTTTAACGGCTTTTATTGCATTTTTAACTGTTTCTAGATCTGCTTTAAACCATTCTTTTCCTGTTGTGTCATTTACTTTCACGCATTTAATATTTGAATTTCTCAAAATTTCATGTACAGCATGGTCTCGGAATGATTTAACAACAATTTGTCCATTATCGTCTTTTTCTTCTTTTATAGCTAATTCAACATAAAGGAGTTCATATTTGATACCTGCTGTTTTTGTATATGAATCAATTCTTTGTTTTGCATATGTATTTAATTCTGAATTCGGATATATCAATTTTTCAGATGGAGTATTAGTTTTTATTGTTGCATCGCCAATTTTAAGAAGCCCTTTGTGTGCTTCATCGTTAATTCTGAATACATATATTATCTTTCTTTGAAATGTTTTTTCGAATAATATTTTTTCTTCCACTTATTTTACTCCATATATCAAATCAACAAATCTAATTTTTTGATGTTTTTTCCAGTCCATGATTATACAGTAAATTCCTGAATGTTCTAGTGGCAAATCCTTTTGGCAGCCAAGACATTCCTTATTACTTGTTTCTATTTTAAAAAGTGTTAGTTGTTCATCTTTAACCTTATTTTTACAACTATTAGGAATAACATATTTCAGTCCATCCATTTGCCATATATTCCAAGAAATTATATAAGCAAAGTCTTTCATCAGTGTTATAGACATTTCTCTTTTGAATTTATCTTCGAAATATTCTAATACGGTATAAAGTATATTTTCTCTTGCTAATAATACATTATCCCCCTGCCAATCGTAGCCGTAAATGTTTTCTACTGCAATTTTTGACCAAATAATCCATTCTTCTTCTGTTTTAGTATTTTCGGAAATGATACGTAATTTTCTATCTAATAAACCAATTCTATCCATAGGTTCAATATAATCGCCAGTTACAGTATCATACCTACTTGTAAGATATGGAGCTTCGCCACATGTAATTTCCATTCTTGTTAATGCAACATAATCTTGCCAAGTTTTGTTTAAATTTTTAGGAAATTTTATTGTTTTTGAGTTTGTTATCCAACCTTTATCAGTTTCTTTATTAAATACATTTTCCTTTGCAAACCAATCGCCATCAATTAAATTATTTTGTTTGTTACATATCCATGATGGTGTAAACACTTCGGCTTTTTGACGAATACGAACAATTTGTTCTTCTTTAGATTTTTCTATTCTTGGTTTAATTACATTGCCATTTTTACCTGTAATAGATTCAATTGTTATATAATCAGTTGCAGAAAAATTATTGCCATATACTTTATAATCATCAATGGCCCAAATTATATTTTTATCAGAGGTTCTGTCTTTCAGCAAAATATCAAGTAACTCTTTGTCTAAGTCAAAAAGAATATCTTCTTTAATATCTACTTTTTCCTTTAGAGCAATACTCATGAAATCTCCTTATAAATAAGGATAGCACAAAAAGGAATAAATTGTTAATGAATCTGTTATCTTTAATTAGATAAACTATGTTCACTAAAACCTCCTTTGTAATACCAATAACGACATTACAACGAAAACACAGAAATATCAGAAAGAAACAATTATTACGACACAAAAAGATATAAAGTTAATATAAAGCCTAATAAAATATAAATAATATTGTTATTTTTAAATATAAAATTTAAGACAACTTTATAATTTATAATATGTTACAATACATTAGTCTTTATTTATATTAACATTAAAAATAATATTTTTATGATAGTATTTATCATGTATATTAGTGTAAGTAGTATTTGTAGGTAGAAATGAAACGCATAGAAAGATGTCAGATTTTCACCCCTGAAGATAAAGTAAACAAATTACTAGATATAATAAATTATAAAAAAAATTTATATGGCGAAAAATTCCTTGAAAATTCGTGTGGTGACGGTTCTGTACTGAGAAATGCTGTTTCAAGATACATTAAAGATTGTATAAACAAAAAAATTCCTAAAAATAAAATAAAAAAAGGGCTAGAAAATGATATTTGGGGCTTTGAAATAGACCATCAAAAATATTTAGAATGTATAAATAACTTGAATAAAACTGCTAGTTATTATGGTTTTTATGATGTAAAATGGAATCTACACGAAGAAGATTTTTTAAAATATAATTTTAATCTAAAATTTTCGTATATTGCAGGGAATCCCCC
>CAVCIU010000039.1:0-16576 GCA_963602355.1 Methanobacteriaceae archaeon | reverse complement strand
TTTCTAAAGACGTAACAGTTGAAGAAGTTAATGCAGCATTAAAAGAAGGCGCTGATGGTCATGTATTATGCTATACAGAAGAACCATTAGTATCATCTGACTATGTTGGTACATCTCAATCATCAACAGTTGATGCTTTATTAACAAGAGTTATGGGTGGCAACCAAGTTAAAATTATTTCTTGGTATGATAATGAAATGGGTTACTCAACTCGTTTAGCAGAAACTACATTAATGGTTGCTGAAAAATTATAATCAAAAGTTATAATAAACTAAAGGCGGAGCCAAAAGCTCCGCTTTTTTAATGCAAAATTTGAGAGGCGAAATTCAGAATGAATTTCGCCTCTCTTGAATAAAACTCTAAACTGAAAAGTCATTTGTAACCGCAAGCCATTGATATGTTTGAGTAGATTCGACATCAGGAAGCTCAATTACAAATGTTCCACCATAACGACCTCTAACAGAAGATACTAGACCTTCTTCTCTTAATACGTCAAAGGTTTTTCTTATAGTATTTGAATTTACGTCTAAAAGCATTGCAAGTTCTGATATTGAAGGAAGTTTTGAACCAACTTCAAAATTATCTAAAATCATTTTTTTGATAATATTTAAGATTTTTTCGTATCTGTATTGATAAGTTTCTGAAGCTGATGCAAAAATAGAAACTTCTGGTTTTTGATAAAATACTTTGTCATTCGGTAATCTTAAAACAACTGTACCATAGCGACCTGAAAGGGCTTTTAATATGCCTTCCTTCTGCAACTTTTGAATAGCAGAATAGACTGTTTTTACACTTGCGTTAAACTTTTTCGCTAAATCATACACAGAAGAAAGTTTGTCGCCTTGCTTTAAGTTTTCAAAAATATACTGCTTTAAATCTTTATAGATTTTATCTGAAAGTGTTTCTTTTGTGGAAAGGGATTTATTTTCAAATTCCAACGACAAAATTTTTCTTTCACCATTGATATTTTCAAGAATATTTTCATTTTCTAAAGAGTCCAAAACTTGGAGTATTGTTGCCGTTGAAGCTTTAAACTTATCCGCAAAAAATCTGACAGAAGGTATTTTATCACCTTTACTAAAATTATTTGTTAAAAAATACGTTAGAATTGAATTCACAAGGATATCTTTTTTAGAAGTTAATTTTCTAAAATCCTCGTTATTTTCAGTAGAATAAAACGTTCCCACGCATTGCTTTGAAATCAAAAGTCCTTTATCTTCTAACAATCTATATGCGTTTTGAATAGTGCCTAAACCAACGTGTAAAAGCTTTGCCATATCCGCTTTTTTAGGCATCAAGAATTTACCCTTAAAGTCTGAGTTAGTAAGCAAATATTCAAGCCAAGAAGTTATAGATGATAATTTTTTATTATCTTCTAGTTTTAATTTATCCAAATTCTTTTGAAAATAACTTAATTCAATCTTATCCATAACAAATATTTTCTATATGTTCAATCTTCAATTCAGGTTTCAAAGTTATTGAAATCAAATCTATTCTATACTTATCATACTTTATTTTATTGTCTTGTAAATAAAAATAAACGCCTTTTTTAATATTTTGATACTTTGTTTTAGTAATTGCTTCAGCTGGAGTTCCAAAAGCATCAGATTTACGGGTTTTAACCTCAACAAAAACAAGTGTCTTTTTTATTTTTGCGATAATATCAATTTCACAAAATCTTGAAAACTTAACGTTTGTATCTAGAATTTCGTACCCATTATCTTCAAGGTATCTTTTTGCTAAATCTTCTCCTGCAGAACCTATTTTTACATTATTCATTCATTAGACCTTCGCAAAGAACAAATTGACCTAATATAACAACTTCGCAGTAATTTTTTAGACAATCCACAAAGCATTTATTATTACAAAAACCACCAGAAAGATAAATCTTCTTAGGTTTTTTAGCAAAACTCCACGCATTATACGCAATACCGTGTACAAATTTTGAAACCGCAATATTTGCAGGAGTACCACTTGCGATATCGTCCATAATTTTTTCTAAACCAAAAATACCACAAGTTACAACGTATTTTTCTTTATTAAATTCAAGTTCGTGAGCAGAAATATCATAGAATTTCAAAAGCATTTCAACAGTTGCGCCAGTTGAACTTGCGCAAGATGTATTCCAATCCATATCTGCAAACTTTTTATCTTTAAATCTAATCCACTTTGCATCACGACTACCTAAATCAAGAATAGTTGAATTAGATTCTACGATGTCTTTTGCACCCAAAGACATTGCAACAATCTCATTTTCACAAGCTCCACCCATATGACCGCAAGCTTTTGTTATTTTAAAATTCATATTTTTCAGCAATTTTGAAGGGAAAATATAATATTTTCTACCATTTTGCTCATGGTGAAGATAAGGCAACAAATCTAAAACAGATTCGTTAACCACAATAGCTTTTGTATATGTTGTACCTGCATCAATATATATAGCCATTATCTTAACCTCAAGAATGCTTCAATCTTAGCTTTTATAGAATTTGTTGAATAATCATCAATATCAATATAAAGCCCAGAATATTTATCTGCTAAATATTTTGCCAATTGACCTTTTGCACAGAAAGCTTGTGAATAAAACACAGTAGGAACATTTTCATCAACAAACATTTCCATTTCAATATCAGCAGGAACACCAGCCTCACAACATCTTACCCAACCATAAAGGTGTGTTTCATTTGGAAACAATTTTAAAATATCAATATCGTTTGGAGGAACACCCCAAAAACCAAATTTTGGCTGAACGTATTCACAATCCACCTTAATTGGACTTGGAATAGAATTCATAATCAAATTAACCTTGTCAAACAACGGTAAGTTTGAGGTTGAATAAACAAGAGGTTTTGGATTTTCAATGTTTTCATATCTTGTTTGAATAACATCAAAACCATACTTTTCAAGCAATGTAGCTGCAATCCAACCAGAATCACATTTTTCTTTACCAGTGGCAGCAACGATTTTAAAAATTTTATCACGATAGAAAAACGCATTGTTAATCAAATTTTTAATAATCTTGCAAGAAACATCTGGCAAAAGATTTAAATCTGGCGCATTAAAATCGATATCCAAATCAAGCCATTCCAATTGGGGATAAAAAGTTCTCAAATTTTTAATAACTTCTGGATCAGGATAGCCCCAAAAAGCGATATATTTCTTACCTTCCAACTCTAAACTCATTAAATAACCTCATTATAAGCTTCTGGATTATTTAATAAATCATAATTGATTTCGTTTTGATTATCAGCAATAGCAGCCGCAACAACCGCATCAGAAAGAACATTTAACATAGTTCCGAACATATCTGTTAATCTGTCGATTGTGAATAAGAATGCGAAACCTGCAACAAGTTGTTCTGGAGATAAGCCCATACCGTTAAGGATAAGAGCAACTGTAATCAAACCTGTACCAGGAATACCAGCACAAGTACTTGATGCAACGATTGCTAAGAATGCAATTTGTAAAATCAAGAATGGAGTCAATGCAACACCATAAGCTTGTGCTAAGAAGATAACTGCAACAACTTGAACGATTGCAGTAGCGTCCATATTCAATGTTGCACCTAGAGGAAGAACAAAGCTTGAAATCTTATGAGAAATACCTCTTTTTTCACAACAAGCAATTGTTAGAGGTAACGTTGCTGATGAACTTGCGGTACCAAAAGCAACCATCATCGCTTCAGCCATTGCTGTATATAACATTATTACTGGAACTTTTGAGAAAGTCTTTAAAAATAATGGATATACAACAAAAAATTGTATTGCAAAAGCAATAAATAAAACAATCAAATATTTTGATATACTTTCAAAAATTGTAACCCCATAATTTGCGATAGCAACCGCAGTTAACGCAAATACACCAGGAGCTGCAAAATACATAATCCAATCAGTAACCTTCATTGTAGCAGCAAAGATTGATTCAAAGAATGAAATAACTGGTCTAGAAATTTCACCAATTTTAGCAAATGCGACTGCAAACAATAATACAAAAGCAATAACAGGAACCATTGCACCATTTGCGAATACTTCAACTGGGTTTTTAGGAATAAAACCTAAGAATAAGTTTAACATATTACCACGTTGTTGTTCAATTGTAGCAGCAACTTGTTCTTGAATATCAACAGCAGCTTCGTGATTGATGTAATTGATTGCACCAACCCCTGGTTGAACAACCAAAGCTAAAACTGTACCAATCGTAACAGCGGCAACCGTGATTATACCGTAATATAGTACCATTTTTTTACCAAAGACAGCTAGCAATTTATTATCACCAACGCTTGAAATACCAATAATAATTGCTGACACAACTAAAGGAATTACAACCATTTGAATTAATCTAATGAACACTTGTCCGACAAATGTTAAAAAGTTAATTATAAAAGTATTTTCTTGTCCGTGTAAAAATATACCAACAATAATACCAGCAACAATACCGAAAAAAATGTGCCAGTTACGTTTTAAACCTAAACCAAGTGCAATTAAAATTTGCATATGTAATTTCATATAAATTTCCTCATAAGTCTGATATATAAATTGTATAACTCACATAATGAAATTACAAAAGTTATTACAAAATGTGAATTAGAATAGTAATCTACTGTGTTCTTGAAGTAGTGCATTCTTGTTTGGATTGAATTTAATAAAATCCCAAGGTAATTCAGATTTAACATCAATCTCATCTGTAAAATCAGAAAGATTAATTAACCCTTTTGCAGATTTTTTAAATGCTCCCAAATTTGCACCGTTTTTGTACACTTCTAATAAATAATCTGTAAGTGTTTCATCGCCTCTTGATAAAACAGTTTGGAAATAATCCCATTTAATGCTTGAGAAAGAAGCTTTCAAGCCTAATTTATGGAATTCTTTTTTCAAAAACATTTCTTTCTTTTCTAAAGATTTAGAGTCTTCTCTTCTACACCATTGGAAAGGTGTGTGAGGTTTTGGAACAAAGGTTGCAAACGCATAAGACAATTCAAAACCTTTGTAAGTTTTTTTCAAATCTTTTGCAAATTCAACCAATTCTTCTAAATCTTCTTGCGTTTCAGAAGGAATACCATACATGCAATACACTTTTAAGGCTTTTAAACCGTTCTCCATTGCAATTTTTACAGTATTGTAAAATTGTTCTTTAGAAATATGTTTATTGATAACTTTTCTAAGTCTCTCACTACCCGCTTCTAATGCGACAGTAGCCGATTTTTGACCAGTTCTAACCAAGGTTTTTACAACTAGAGGTGAAAGCTTATCAGCACGAAGCGAAGAAAGAGTCATCTCAATTTCTCTACCTTCTGAAACCTTTTCTAAAATAAAATTACAAATAGCTTCCATATTAGGGTGAGCGCAGACATTTGCACCAAGTAATGCAATTTTATTTGTAAAACTTAAACCCAACTCTAGAGCTTCTAGAACTTTGTCTAATTGAACATTTCTTTGAGGTAAGTTCAAATAAGAAGCTAGACAAAAAGCACAACAATTTGAACAACCTCTTGCAATTTCAACAATAAACGTATTTTTAAAATACGCATCTTCTGAAATTATTGGTGTATAAACGCAATTGTCCAATTTTACAGTAGATTTGTTAACATCTTTTTTGTACTTAGGAACAAAAACTCCTTCGACATCAGACAAAGCTTTTAAAATTTCGTCTTTCGATTTTCCTCTATTTTCTTTATAAATATCAATAACCTTAGAATTTAAACCTTCACCATCTCCGATAAAGCAAACATCGAAGAATTTTGAATATGGCATAGGATTTGCTGTAACTACAGGTCCACCAACCATAATCAACGGATAGCTTTCATCTCTATATTCTGATTTTAGAGGAATATTATATTTTTCAAGCATTTTGAAAACATTTAAAAAATCTAAATCGAAAGAAAATGAAAAAGCCATTATATCAACTTCATTTGGTCTTAAATGAGTTTTATCAGTATCAGAGCAAACTCTTTCTACAAAAACATCATTTCTTTCATCAAATTCTTTACAAATCCACAAATAACCTAAAGATGATAGTGAAAAAGAATAAATTGAAGGGAAACACATCCAAAGATTGACATCTGGAGACTTCATTTGATTTACACTATATAAATAAATTTCACTACCCAAAATAAAATAACCTACTAAACTTTTTCATCAATCATTTTATCAATTTTCTTTTGTAAATCTAAGGCTGTATTCAAGTCATCAACTGATAGGACTCTCATATTTACGAAGATTTCACCTAATGGAAGTTTTTGAAAACGTTGAATATCTAAAGCCATACCTAAATGAATAAGGTTGATTTTACCAGATTCTAGTAAAATCTCCCCTATCATTTGATGTTCTTGTATATCTTTCCAATCTTCAAAATTATATAAATTTTTCATCTTTCTTCCATTGTAAAGAGCGTTAACTCAATTACATATCAGTATCAATTAATTTAGTTTGAACAGCATCATCTGCTGGTTTAGCGTCTTGAGCTTTTACTTCTGGAGTTGAATCGTCAGATGTATTTGGATTTACAATCTTGTTAACTGATACAACTACATCATTATCAACTAAGTTTTGAGCTCTTACACCTGTTGCTGGACGACCTTGACGAGAAATATCTCCCGCTTTAAGTCTTGTGCAAATACCGTTTGCAGTAACAAGCATTACTTCATCATTTTCATCAACAATAGTTAATGCTACTAATCTTGATGCTGATGATTTGAATTTAGTTGCGATAAGACCGATACCGCCTCTGTTTTGAGTTCTGAATTCTGATAATTTAGAACGTTTACCAAAACCGTCTGATGTAACTACAAGTAAGTCTGCATCGTAGTTTTGAGGTACGATATCACAACCAATGATTGTATCACCAGTACGAAGTTTCATTGATGTAACACCTCTTGCACTTCTACCTAATGGTCTCAAGTCTGATACGCTAAATCTGATTGCCATACCACAGCTTGTACCAATGATAATTTCATCATTTGATTTTGCAAGTTTAACCCAGTTCAATTCATCGTTTTCTTCTAATGAAATTGCGATAATACCGTTTCTTCTGATATTAGCAAAGTTATTCAATTCAATACGTTTGATATAACCAGATTTAGTTAACATAATCAAGTTCATATCAGCAGAGAATTCGCTAACTGGAACTACTGCAGTAATTTTTTCACCTTGTTCAATTGGTAGAACATTTACGATTGGTAAACCTTTAGCTTGTCTTTGACCTTCTGGGAAGTCATATACACTCAAGCTATAAACTGTACCTTTTGAACTGAAGAATAGAACTTTATCGTGCATCATTGCAGTAAAGAAGTGTTGAATATCATCATCTTCTTTTGTTTTGATACCGCTCTTGCCTCTTGTAGCTCTGTTTTGTCTATCAAATGTATCTAAAGAAATACGTTTTAAATATCCTTGATTTGTAATAAATACAGCCATTGGAATATTTGGTGTTAAATCTTCAATACTCATTTCACCTTGTTCTGGAACAATTTGAGTTTTTCTTTCATCACCATATTTAGCTCTATCTTCTAACAATTCAGTTTTAATGATAGCTAAAACTTTATTTCTATCAGCAAGAATATCTTCATATTCTTCGATTTTCTTTAATAATTCATCGTATTCATTTTTGATTTTATCTTGTTCTAAGCCTGTCAATCTTCTTAATTGCATTTCAAGGATTGCATTTGCTTGTTCAACATCAAGACCAAATCTAGACATCAAACCTTCTCTAGCATCATCAGTTGTTTTTGATTTTTTGATTAATTCAATAACTTCATCTAGTGAGCCTAAAGCAATTAATAAACCTGCCAAGATGTGAGCTCTTAATTTAGCTTTTTTCAAGAAGTAAGTTGTTCTACGTGTAACGATTTCAACACGGTGAGAAACGAACTCTTCTAAAACTTGTTTCAAGTTCATTAATCTAGGCTGTTTACCACAAAGAGCTAACATATTGTAACCAAATGTTGTAGCTAATTGAGTGTGTTTGAATAAGTTATTTTTAACAACATCAGGTTTTGCATCACGCTTTAATTCAATAACGATACGCATACCTTCTCTGTCTGATTCATCTCTTAAATCTGAAATACCAGTGATTTTTTGGTCTTTAACAAGTTCTGCAATTTTTTCAATTAACATTGCTTTGTTAACTTGGTAAGGAATTTCTGTAACAACGATTGCGGTTCTGCCTTGACGACCACCGCCACCTGGAAGTTCTTCAATTGTTGCAACTGCTGACATTTTAATAGAGCCACGACCTGTTTCGTAAGCTTGTTTAATATCGTTTAAACCAACAATTGTTGCAGCTGTTGGGAAATCAGGACCTTTGATATATTCCATTAAACCGTCAATTGTAATATCTGGATTGTCAATCAATGCAACAGTACCATCGATAACCTCTGTTACGTTGTGAGGAGGAATGTTTGTAGCCATACCTACTGCGATACCAGAAGAACCGTTTAATAAAATCATTGGTAATCTTACAGGTAAAACATCTGGTTCTTCTAATGACCCATCGAAGTTTGGTACAAAATCAATTGTTTCACAATCAATATCAGCTAACATAGATTGAGTGATTTTGTGCATTCTTGCCTCAGTATAACGCATTGCAGCAGCGCTATCACCATCGACAGAACCAAAGTTACCATGACCATCAATCATTAAGTATCTTGTTGCAAAATCTTGAGCCATACGAACTAAAGCTTCGTATACAGATGAATCACCGTGTGGATGATATTTACCAAGTACTTCACCAACAATTCTGGCACATTTCTTAAATGGTTTATCCGGTGTCATGCCCAATTCATTCATAGCAAATAGAATTCTACGGTGAACTGGTTTTAAACCGTCTCTTACGTCTGGCAATGCACGTCCAACAATTACACTCATCGCATAATCAATGTATGAACGTTTCATTTCTTCTCTTATATTAACAGGTATAATATTACCGTCATGAAATATATTTTGTTGAGACAAAATAATCCTCCTTATCCCCTATATAGCATGACCATTGTAACATAAACATGTTTTAATTAAAAATTTTTAATATATAATGTAAAGTATGGATAATATTTTAGATACAATTAACGAACAAATTTTAAACAAAGAGTTTGAAACAGCAAAAATTCAATTAGAAGATTTATTAAAAGAAGACGAACACAACATTGAAGCAATGAAGATGTTAGGGCTTTGCAATGTTAACTTAAAGTTATATGACGAAGGCAGAGCAATCTTTGAAACAGTCGTAAAATACAAAAACGACGATGCTACAAGTTGGTTTTACTTAGGAAATTGTTATGACAACCTAGATGATTTTCTTCATGCAGAATCAGCATACAAACAAGTTATTGAACTTAGAGAAGATTATCTTGATGCGTACAGCAACTTAGCAATCGTATATCTTCGTTCTGGTTCGCCAGAAAAAGCTTTACCACTTGCACTAAAAGTTCTTGAAAAAGGTGAAGAAACAGCAAAAACTTACTATTTAGTAGGAACAACTTATCTTGCTCTTAGAGACATCGAAAATTGTATCACATACTTATCTAGAGCCGTTGAATTAAACCCAGAAAATGCACAAACTTACAATAACTTAGGTACTGCATATCTTTCTGCAGGGAATCATCAAGCCGCTCTCGAAAATTACATCAAAGCTACAGAGCTTAGCCTAGAAAATCCGTTGACATATTTCAACATTGGTTCAATTCTTCAACTTCAAAATAAAAATGCAGAAGCTTGTTCATATTTTGAAAAAGCTTACGAAATTGAAAAATGCGAACAGTATATGGTAGCTCTAGCACTTTCTGAATACAAATCTGGACAATACGAAAAAGCTATTGAACATTATCAATACTTATCAGAAAAATTCCCAGATAAACACAATTTTATTTACAACCTAGCTTGTTGTCATGAGCAACTAGGACACGAAGATGAAGCCATTACACTTATGGAAAAACTTGTTAGAAAAAATCCAAAATCTGTACTTATGGCACAAAAACTTTCAAACATGTACATCAAACAAGAACGTTACGAAGAAGCAAAAGGTGTGTTTGAACAACTAATCATGCAAGGTTCTATCACAGCCGGTTTATACCACGAGTACGCAATGCTTTGTATGCAAACAAATGACATGGATACAGCTGAAAGAATTTTCAAAAAAGTTATTGAACTTGACCCAAATTCTGCAAGCACTCACAAAGATTTAGGTGTTATATATTTGAATAAACGTTTATTTGAATATGCAGAAGATGAGTTCAAAAAAGCTCTTGAAATCGAGCCTGATAACGAATCAATAAAATTTGAGTATGCTAATTTCTTCCACGCAGTAGGAAATTATCTAAAAGCTGAACAACTATACAAGGATTTAGTTGAAAATAACGATAAAAATCCGCAAATTTTAACTTTTGCAGCAAAAAATAAAATGGCACTTAACGATAACGAAGCAGCCGTTATGTTACTAGAAAAAGCTATCAAGATTTCACCAAACGATGATTATGCACTTTATTTATGCGGAAAAGCTAATTATTTAGTAAAAGATTATGATTGCGCAAAGAGATACTTAATCGCAGCATACGAAATTAACAAAAATGTTGAAATTGAAAATGTTTTAGCATTAACATACTATGCAAACGGTGAATTCAAACAAGCGGCGAATATTTTTGAAGCAATATTAAAACTTAATCCAAACAACAGTTTAATGCTTATGAATACTGCAAAATGCTATGAACAACTAAATGATAATGACAAAGCTTTAGAATATGCTGAAAAATCAGTTGAAATTTTTGCAGACAATGAAGAAGCACAAGAAATGATTAGAAGATTATCTTAATAATCTCTTTTATTAACTTTTTCTTCAAATTCATTAAATGTTTCTTTACCAACCAACTGTTCTAAAGAAGCACGTTTAGAGTAGAAATTATTTCGTGCATTCATTTGTTGATCTAAAGATGTTCTATAATACGCATCAGCAATAAGCAATATTTCTTTTTTTCCTCCATTTTCTGCGTATTGATAATTATTGTATGCTGTTTTTGTTTGTTTTACAGTCATATCAAAAATCTTACGAGTCGTCATATAATCATAATAAGCATTCACGATAGCTTGTTGAAGTTCATCGATTTTTCTAACAAGAATAATCATATCCGCATCATTTACCCTTGAAAATTTATAATTAATATTTTTATCATCTTGAGCAGCAATACCAAGAAGATTGCTACCTAAGAATGAACCTGAGGCAAGAAGAGGATTACCAATACCAGCACCAACTAATGTTGACATACTCGCGATAGTTGTAAGAACTTTTTTTACTGAACGTTCGTCTGGCTTATCAGCCTCTGGATTAGACAATTTATAAATAGCAAATTTGATGGTATCACTTTTTACAGCTGCACCTCTCCAAAGCAAAGATAAATCGTTTAACATATCAGAAGATTTCATATCCAAATTTGTAGATATTTCTTTAGAAATCTTTTTAATACTCAAATCAGCATAAGTAAGCGCTCTAGAATCTAATATATCTTCTTCTTTTTTAACGATACCTGAATTTACTCTATCTTTAACTTGATATTTAACTTCGACTTCATCACTTGTTCCGACTCTATAAGCTGATTCTTTGATAGCGGTAACATCATCTAAAGAAATAGCAAAAGCCTTTGGTATTAACATTATAGCAAGTATTAAAATTATTTTTTTCATCTTGTAACCTGCTTTCCTTTGAACAAAGCTGCATCATAGTTAAATTTGTATAAACTCAAATTATCAACGACTTTTTTACCAGCCAATCTTTGTAATTCTAAGTGATATTTTTCAGCATTCATCTCTGCTTGATATTCTTGAATTTTCATTGTGTCATATAAATTTGTAGAAACAGAAATATCCAAAATATCCCCAGTCTCTAGAGCTTTAGAATAATTTTTACTATATAAAAGCATTCTTTGTCTTGTGTCCTTCAACATAGTCAAAGAACTTTTGTAATTATAATAAGCATTAATAATTTTATCTTGCAAATCCTCAACCAACCCTGCAAGTTCAATCAATTCAGTATCAGTAAGAGGAACCTCTTGAGGGATATTCTTTTTATTCAAAAGAGTTTGAGCCAATCTACCTGCCGCAAATGCAGAAGTTTGGATATAAGGGTCAGCCCCCATAAACGAAGGCACAAAAGAAGTTCCACTAACAATTGCCGAAAGAGTTTTTGCCATTAAAGAGGAATGAATTCTTCTTTGGCTTTCTGGAGTTGCAAGTTTTTTTAGCGCAAATTCAATAACCTTGTTATTTTCAACAGTACCTTTCCAAAGAGCTTCGATATCTTTCAAATCTTGTTTGTTTTGAGTTTCAATCAAAGATTTCAAAAGTTCCTCGTCTTTAATAAGCAAGCTACCATTAATATTCTTTTTTGGCTCTGTAATTTTAACAGTATTCTTCTTAACACCCGTAAGCTCAACAGTTTCGGCTGCAAATACTGGCATAGTATAAAAAAGAATTGCTATTAATAAAATAAATCTCATAGAAATTTTATAGCACAACAAAAAAAATAAGTCCAACGGTCTATAAATATCCTCCTCACGGTTGATACCATGTCGAAAAAAAACAAATAGAATAGAAACACAGGAGTTCGGAAATGACATTGGAAGTAGAACAAAAAGAAAACGTTAATAATAATTCAGAAAAATTTGTAACAAGCCCAGACTTGCTACATCAAGATGAATCATACGTTTTAAGTGTTCAAGCTGATGCACTACGTTCTTCTATGATGTTCAAAGAAAGCATACCAAAATACTTGCGTTCAATTCTTTTAAACAGAGAAAACCTTGAAGCATATTATGGTTTAGCATTATCTTACAAACATTTACAAGATTTTCCAAAAGCAATAAGTACATTAAAAAAAGCACTTATTGTTGATGATTTAAATAAAGATATTTATTACGAATTAGGCATTTGCTTACTTTTAAGTGGTAGAGCTCCGGAAGCAATGGATAATTTAAGAAAAGCTATCCAACTAGACAAAGATAATCTTAATGCGCAAGTACAACTTGCAATTGCTCATGAACTTTGTGATGAAGAAGACATGGCACTTATGATTTACGATAAAATCAACGAAGAAGCGCCTAAATTTTTCCAAGCTCATCAACATAAAGCTGCATTATTAATGAGTTTAGAAAAATATAAAGAGGCTTGCATGGTATTCAGTAAGCTTTTAAAGATTAATCCAAACTACGAAAAAGCTATTTTAGGTATTGGCATTTGTTTTGATAAACTAAAACGTTTTACAGATGCTATCCGTTATTATAGAAAATTTTTAACTATAAAACCTAAAACAGAACACTACAATCACGTTAATGACAGAATTTGTAAAATCAAAAAAACTCACAAGAAATTTAACAAACTGTCTGTAGTTCCTGCAAAATAGGATAATTATTCACCTAAAGATAATTTTATAGAAAATGTTACGCAACCTAAAGCAACAAAAAGCATTAACAAATTACGAACTAATGGGGGAACATCTGGGTTTGTTCTGTTGTGCACCATAAATTGAATAACAATAGCTATTCCCCAGAAAATTGCTGTTAAAATTGTCATTGTAATTGCTAACATTTTTTTTATCCTATTTCTTGATAACAAAGATTTTAAATTCACCTGGATATAAACTTGGGAAAGTTAAAGAATATTCAGGAGAAGCAAAATCTACAAGAGCGAAGTTTCTACCGTCGAAAACATATTCTGCAACTGCAGCATAATCACCTGGAATATTTACTGTTTTGTTATAAATATCTGTTCCAACTTTTACTTCTGTGTAAGATTTTCCGTCTTCTGAAACCTTATTAAATTTTTCAAAAGGTGAATTGCAATTTGAAACAATCAAGAATGCTTGTTTTAAAGGTTCTTTAGTAATCAACCAAGTTGCAAAACCATCTTTATCCTCAGCAATAATTTGGGCTTCACCATTTACAACAACTTCTTGAGATTTAACGAATCTACTTAAAGCATCAAATTTTGCGTAGAAGTAGTAATTTTTTTCTCTAATCATTGGAACTTCAGCATTGATAGTTCTTTCAATACCCGTTTGAGTAAAGCTTTCATCTCCGTCTACATACATAATAGGTCTTGTTGCAAATTTACCTCCTGGTAAAAATTTGTATTTGAACCATTTATACATAGCACCACTTTCACCTAATTGTCCTGGATATCTGTCAAATACTGAAAATTCACCGTCTTGGTTATTGTATGTTTTTAAAATAGACATTTTTGATTTATTAAATAGCGGAATATTGAAATTCGCCAAATATTGATTATCTTTGATAATTTCTGCTGGAGTTTTGTCAGATTGAGCAATAATATCGTCTCCCCATAAAATATCAAATTTCATATCTTGATGATACTCTTTAAAACATTTATTACCCAACATATACTCTGCTAAAGATGCAAAATAAGGTATTTTACGTTTAAAATATTCGTTAACTTTACCTAAAACTTTAGCTGGACATCTGTAACTGATTGGAAAACCGTCTTTTTGAGAGATATCATCAACAACGTGATCTACGTGGTCTACTCTAAAACCGTCAACATTATAACGTTTTTGAATAGCCACTAAATATTTGATATAGGAATCAATAACTTTATCATTGTATTTATTTTTATCTAAATACGCAAAGTAGAATGGTGTTTGGCAATCCAAGTTTGCATATTCAGTAACATCGTTACCGTCTTTGTCAAAGTGCATAAACATTGGATAAGCTGCTGATTCAGCCATTTTATCGAAAACTGGAATACCAGCAGAACACCAAGCGCCCCCTGGAAAAGTCCATAGGTTTTGACCAATCAATGTTTCTACACATTCTTTGACATTTGTTAATTCTTCTGATGATTTTAATTTTGAAATTGGTTTATTGTTAAATTTAGAAATAATTTTTTCTACTCTCTTACAAAGTTTTTCTTGATTAGATTTTTCAGCCATTTCATTTGAAATTTGTTTTTTGTATGGCAATAAAATTTCATCAATTTCTTCATAAATTGGTAAATAATGTTCTGATAAAGTATTAGAAACTCCTGATTTAAGAATTTCTTTGTACAATTCTTTTACAATATCTAAATCTGCTTTTGAATATTTTTCAGTCAAAGAATTTGCAATTTCATCTACCTTAGTAGATATTTTTGAAATTAATTCATTAATATCGCACCAACGAGCCATAAATGGTCTAAACAAAATCAAGTTAGAAAATCTTGAAATTTGTGGAAGAATATCGTAAATAACAGGGTGTCCTGCAAGTTGAGCCATTTTAATAAACATAGAAACTTGTTGAGTAACATCTAGACCTGTTTTTTCTCCGATTGTAGCGTCATACATTGCATCAGATGCTTTCATAGAAATTGGCAAGTATGAACAACCAAAATCACGTGGGTGGAATGGTACAAGATAAATTGTTGTATCTAAAATACCAAATTTCATATTACCTGTTGGTAAAATAATAAGTTGTTTTAACCAATCAATAAATTTAGAACATTCGTTTGAATTGTTACCATTTGATAAAGCAGGAAGGTTAATTAATTTAATCTCATGACCTTCTGCGCAAATCCAATCTGAATTTTGAATTTTGTGTCTTTGTAAAACACTAATTTGATTATTTTCAAATTGGAAACTACCAGCTGTAAAAATACCATTATTTTTCCATTTATATTCAAGACAGAATAATGTTTCTGCTGGAGAAAGTTCTTCTAAGGCTTTAATATGCGGATAATTCAAATATCCATATTCTTCCATAACAGAAGCAAGATAAGATTTTCTATCTCCTGAAATCTCATCATAGTTATAAATTTCTTTTAGTGATTTATAAAAATCATTAATTTCTTTATCGACACGAGTTACAGTGTCATTTGATTTGCAAAATAATTGGTTAAACATACTCTTCCCCATAACAACTACTAAAATAGTAACATGGTAAATAAAAAATAAACCCAGAAAATAAATGTATCTTAACAAAATTACACAAAATTGAGTTTAAGATTTTGAAAAAATAGTATTTATATTAGAATTATAAATATAAAAGGAAAGGACGGAGTTTATATGAAACCACTAAACGAATATGTAGAACACACATTATTAAAACAAGATTGTACAAAAGACGATTTAATCAAATTATTTAACGAAGCAAAAGAACATAAATTTTTAGGTGTTTGCGTAAATCCAGCTTACGTATCATTAGCAAAAGAAAACCTAGCTGGTTCAGGTGTAAAAATCGTAACAGTTGTAGGTTTTCCTTTAGGCGCAAGCAAGTCAGAAGTTACAGCTTTTGAAGCAAAAACAGCTATTGAAGACGGCGCTGATGAAATCGATATGGTTATGAATGTTTCAGCTATGAAAAGCAAAGACTACGATTACATCGTAAAAGACGTAAAAATGGTTAAAGAAGCTTGCGGTAAAACAAACCTAAAAGTTATCTTAGAAACAGACTTATTAACAAAAGAAGAAATTGCAAAAGCATGCGAATTATGCGTTGAAGCTGGTGCAGACTTAGTTAAAACATCAACAGGCTTTGTAAAAGGTGGTGTTGGTGCAAAACCAGAAGACGTTAAAATTATGCACGACATCGTAGCTCCACACGGTATGGAAG
>CAVCIU010000038.1:0-16708 GCA_963602355.1 Methanobacteriaceae archaeon | reverse complement strand
TAAGTTGAAGTATCACTTTTTATAGCGTTTTCTGTAAACATTGGATTTGACATAATATAATTCTCCTTTTATGTTAATCTCTCTTTTTTGATATTTAACATTATATCGTAATATTTTTCTTTTTGAAAGAAATTAACTTTTTTTTAATGTAAAATGTTTCTATGATATTTGAAACATTTAAGACATTTATAAATAATTATGGAAAAGGAAAAGTTGGAAACATCTACTTTTTCGTATTTTTATCAATAATTGCAGGTTGCATGGAGTTTATAGGTATTGCACTTATTTATCCATTTATCTTGATGATTATTAATCCGGATTTGGTCGTTAATAATGCTTTTTATCAAACAATAACAAATGTTTTACCTATAAAAGATGTTTCTATAAATACGTTTTTAATAGGTTTGAGCGCTATTTTGATTTTTGTAATCAAAAATATTTATATGATGGGTACAATTTATTTTCAAAATAAATTCATTGTCGGCTGGAAAAATGATTTGACGGCTAAGTTCATGAAATATTACCTTTACGCATCATACAAAGATAATATGCAAACTCCTGCATCAGAAAAAATTTATAACCTTACAATCCTTATTGGACAAGTTCTTGATGGATATGTTTTGAGAACTTTGAATATTATAATTAACGTGATTGTTATTTCAATTATTTTATTGTTGTTATTAATTAAATTACCTTTAACTGCAATTATTACAACTTTGTTCTTGTATGTGATGATGAAAATTCAAAACAAATTCTTCAAAAACAAAACAAGCGAGATTTCTGCTGAAATGGCAAAAACATCTGTTGATAATAATAATAGCATTATGGAATGTATAAAAAATTTCAAAGAAGTTAAAATTTTGGGTATTGAGGATTATTTTTATAACAAATTTAAAGACAATCAAGCTAAATATAATCAAACAATGCTTAAAAACAACTATTATACATTAATTCCACCATATATTATAGAAACCTTGATTGTAATTACGTTTATTTTGTTTGCATTTATAATTACTATCCAAAACTTAGCTGATACAACAAAAATCCTTGCTTCTTACGGTTTGGTAGTAATGGCTATTTTCAGAATTGCGCCACCATTGAATAGAATTCAAAGTGCGTTTAATCAAATCAATGCGACAAAAAGATTAATGGATAAATTGAACGAATATGCAACGATGTATAAATTTGATGAAAAAGATTTGCCAGATTTAGATGCAAACTTACCACCGTTGACTTTTAAAGATACATTAAAATTAGAGGATATTAATTTTCAATATAAAGAAAATAAACCTGTTATTAAAAACTTGAATTTAGAAATCAAGGCAGGTGAATTTATCGGTATAATTGGTGATTCTGGTGCTGGTAAAACAACGTTGGCAGAGATTATAATGGGATTGTTGCCGATAGATTACGGTAATATTAGTCTTGATGATATTTTTATTAACCAAAGAAACTTTTTCTCTTTAAGAAAAATTATCGGATATGTTCCACAAAATATAAATTTAGTAGACGGCTCATTTGCTGATAATGTGGCATGGGGAATTGATCCGTTAGATGTGGACTATCATCAGGTGGAAAGCGCATTGAAAAAGGCTCAACTTTGGGATTATGTTCAAACCTTTAAGGAAAAGGCTGACGCAAAGGTTATTTTAGGGTCAAATGGACTTTCACAAGGTCAAAAACAAAGATTAGCTATTGCAAGAGCTTTGTATAGAAATCCTGAAATTTTGATTTTTGATGAAGCTACATCATCTTTAGACTTGAAAACAGAGAATGAAATTACAGAAATGTTAAAAGAGTTTAAGGGGAAAAAGACAATTATTGCAATTGCACATAGACTTTCTACATTGAAAATTTGCGATAGAATTGTGTATTTGAAAAACGGCGAAATTATTGATACAGGTACGTTTAAGGAATTGAGTACATTGTATAAAGAAATAGAAATTTTAATAAAAATGAGCAATATAAAAAATTAACCACTTTACAAGAAAAAAATTTTTGTATATAATAATTTTACAATCTTTGGAAACAGAGATTAAGACCAAACGAGAAGTTCCGAGAATGCTTGAAATAAGCCTAATGGAACGGGAAAGACTTAAAGCAATTTAAGATTTAAGAAATATTCCTCAGTAGCTCAATGGCGGAGCAACCGGCTGTTAACCGGTAGGTTGTTGGTTCGAGTCCAACCTGGGGAGTATTTTTTTATGCAAAATTTTTGGAGTTTAGGACTCTCACTGTTTGTTGCTCTCGACGTCGCAACAAACATAGTTCAATCGACTACGTCGATACCCTCATCTGCAAGGCTCGAGTTCCTCGCCTGCATCTGAGCTGAAGTCCAACTGGTAAGTTTTATACAAAAAAGGCGGTAACATTGTTACCGCCTTTTTTGTATTTTATAAATATTTCTGGGTTGAGACGAGAATCAACTGTGAGAGTCCAGCGCGAGTGGACAAAAAATCTAGATTGCTAAATTTAACCTCTCTTTTTTATTTGTTTAGGTTGTTTTTGGGGAGGAAGAAAATTGCTATCAGTTACAACTTTTTTGCCTGTTTCTTGTTCAAGTTTTTCTTTTGCTTCTTTAGCAATTTTACCGCCACGTTTTGCAGATTTTTTGTTTTCTTCCATTCCTGTTGAGTTTTCAGCCTCTGCAATTTGTCTAGTTGAAAGTTCTGCTAATGCTGTAAAGATAAGTTCTGCCTCTGACATGTGGTCTCTTAGGTTTTGTGATTTTAAACCTTTTAAATTTTTGTGTTCTTTGACAGATAAACCAGACCATTCTTGATGAATAATATTAGTAAGAATTGCATATTCTTCGCCCTCTGTAATATCATGTTCTTTCCAGTAATCTGTCAATTTATTTCTAGTTTCTTGTCCAGTCATTCGTTGCTGAATCCACTTTTCAGAACGACCAAGTTTTTGATAAGTTTCTCTAGCTCTATCAATTGCTTTAGATGGGTCTGCCATTTCTTGAACACGCTCATGTCCGACTTTAGCAAGCCATTGCTTAATAGGTTCTGCTTTTTTTGATGGAATAGACTGAATTATACGAAAAATTGTTTTAATATCTGCAACATCGGTTTTACGCATTTTTCCATCATCAGCTTTTAATTTCAACTGGTAACAATTTGTTACCAGTTCATTAAAACCTTCTTTCGAAAGTCTTCCTTTTAGAACTTTCCAGTACTTTCTTGCTGATTGGTAATCTTTCTCAATCAAAATTGCAACAATATCTACAACTGAAAAATAATACACTTCTTTTTTTTTATCATATATATGTCTAATTTTTTTATCTTCAAATAAAGTTAAATCTTCACCCATTTTAAATCTCCATTGCCTTTATTTATGATAACTTTAAAATATGTTATCTTGGGCTTACAAATGTTCCCGCATATTTTTTATCTTCTTTGTAACAATCAAATAATACTTGTTGCCAAACAGTTTCTCCACTCTTAGTTTTTGCCATTTCCCATATTTTACCAGTTCTTGTGTCCAATAAGTATTGATCCCCTCTAAATGTAGGGTGTTGATATATTACGTATCTTCCGTCATTGACTTGAGTAGCTTATTCAGCATAGCAAGTATTTATATTTGTAATTAACAAAATACCAAAAAATAACATTAATTTTTTCATGAAATATTCCCTTTTATATTTATATTATATGTTTAGAAATTTTTACCTTTATATTATCATGAATATATAATTTATGACCAAGACACTTATTAAACTAAATACTGCGCGGAACTGCTTGAGATATATTCTTCGTGCTTATGATATTAAGGAAATTTTTGTTCCTTATTACATTTGTCCTACGGTCAAATCGGCTATTCGCAAGGAAAATGTGAAAATTAATTTTTATCATATTGATAAAAATTTTATGCCTGTTCAAAATTTTGATGAAAACGATTTTATTCTTTATCCAAATTATTTTGGCATTTGTTCTAAAAATGTTAAAATTTTGGCTCAAAAATATAAAAATTTGATTGTTGATAATGCGCATTCGTTTTATTCAGCGCCTTCTGGGCTTGCTTCGTTTAATTCCTTACGCAAATTTTTTCAACCTAAATACGGGGTAAAAGATGGTGCTTATCTTTATTGTAGAAAGAATTTGAAGCAAAGTTTTTCGCAAGCAGATGAATATGAAATTGAAAATTATAATTTTGAAAACATTGTCAAAAACGAAAATAGGCTTGATGAAGAAGATATTTTGCTTATGTCAAAAACAAGCGAAAATATTATTTTTTCTATAAATTTTGAAGAAGAAAAATCAAGACGATTGGAAAATTTTGAACATTTTCATAAAAAATATAAATCAATTAATAAGTTAGATATAAACCTTGAAAACGGTGAAATACCGTTTGTATATCCATTATTAACGGATAGTGAAAATATTGGCTATGAATTAGAAAAACAAGGGTTAATGATTTTTAGATATTGGAACGGGATACCAAAGGGTTTTGCGGAATATGATTTCTACAAAAATTTAGTTCCCGTTCCAATCTATTAAATTTATAAAATATCGTCTTCTTCTGTAACTTCTATTTCTGCAAATTCAAGTTTATTAAGAGCGTTTTTATCTCTTTCCTTCTTTTCAACGTATTTGCTGAAAGTTTGGCTTAAATAAATACCAAAGAAAATTACAAAGCAAGAAATCATTTGTAAGATGTTTGATGTTTCGCCTAAGAAGAACCAACCAAAGAATAAGGCTGAAATTGGAAGTAAGAACAAGAAAGGTGAAACCTTACTTGCTGAAAGGATATTCATAGATGAGTTGTATAGTGCATAAGCAACTACAGTCAAAATACCTAAATATCCAACGATATATATGCTTGAAGATGAAGTTATAAGATGAATAGGTTCACCGGTAATAAAACACATTCCAGTAAAGAATATTGCACCACCAATAACCGCAATTCCTGCAAGATAGAATGGAGGGTATTTATCCATTAAATATTTTGTTGTTACGATACTAACGCATGTTAAAATTTCAGCGCCTAGTTGAAGAGCATTTCCAAGAACAGGTCTTGGCGCAAGTTCAGTAACATCAGATGCAAGACTTAAAAGAATTGACCCAAAAATTGCGATACCCAAACCGATATATGCTAATCTTGGGAATTTTTCTTTCAAAATCATTCTTGCGAAAAATATTATTAAAACAGGTTCTAGGGAACTCAAAACGCCTGCTTGTCCTGATGATGTGAATTTTAAAGCATTCGTTTCAAAAATAAAATACAAACAAGGTTCACATAAAACCATTAAAAGGATAAATTTTATATCGCTTTTATCTATTTTAACGTTTCTGTAAATCGTTAAGAAAAACGGAATGAATAAAATTGTTGAAAGACTCATTCTTATTGCCATAAGAGACAGAGTCGAATATTCATTAAGACAAATTTTTGTTGCAGTTAATGATGTTCCATAAAGAATTACTGCGATTGAAATTGAAATGTAAGCAATTACTCTGCTTGAAAGTTTGTGTTTTACCGGTAAATCTTTCATTTCATAAAGCCTCCTTGTAAATTATGTAATATACGATTTTGCCTACAGTATAAATGCAAAATAAATCTACACACTTAGACCATAGACTTAAAAATCATATCATAATAGAAAAACCAATTGCAATAAAAACTATTTAAAAAATAGAAGGGTTTTCTTATATTTGAAAAATTTAAAATACTACTTTGACAATTTAATTGACTTTTAGAACAAAAAAGAACACGTGAAAAAACATTACATCTCTTAATAAAATTGGATTATGATAGATAAATCTTTTTTAATACATACAAATCATTGTCGCTAGGAGTTGTTATATTTTTTTGATGAGGAACAAACATTATATCATCAACTTCGACTCCGTGTCCCAAACCTAGTGCGTGTCCTAGTTCGTGCATCATTGTTGCAAAAATACTTTCGTTTGTAGTGTTTTTGGGTGAAAGCTCGTTAGGTAGACCGATATCAATTGAGATTTTTTTGATAATGCCGTTTATTACACTAGGATATTTGCACATTCCTTCAAAAACTCGTCCGACTTTTGTCCATTTGATGATGATGTCGGCACCGTTAGGTACATAAATCTGATTGAACATAATATTTATGTTGTTTGTTTTTAGGATTGTGTTCCAATTTTGGATAGCACGTTGAACTTCTGATTTGTAGAAGTCTTTGTTAGTAATGTTTCCAACAATATCAGAGACAAAAACATTTAGAATGTTTTTGTCCCATTTTATAAAAATTCCGTTAACCTTTGTGTTTTCAAGGTATTTGTCTATGTTATTTGAAATCATTTTATTGTTTTTTGTATTTCATAAGTTTTAAAAACATATCAGCGAAGATTCCAACTGTAAGAGCAGAAATCAATGTACCTTCACGAACGCATTGACCAAAGATTTCGCCTAAACCGAAGTATGTTATTAACATTGCCATAACAACAAGTGTTACGTCAAAAGAAACTTTAACTACACCGAAGTTTAATTTTGAAACCTCGTAGATTACTTTAACAAGTCCGTCGCCTGGCATGTATGTTAAATCAGCCCAAACTTCCATTGCGATACCAAGACCGATTATGGCAGAACCGATTATGATAAGTAGAATGTTCCACCAGTAAGCACCTGCGTGGATAAATTGAGTTAGAAACATGCTTAATGATATGAATAAGCCTGTTGCAAGTGCGATTGGTAATTGAACTATTTGAATAGGTGGAAATTTTTTACGTAGAATTAAAACTTGTCCGAAAAAGAATAAGGCATTGAAGATGAATGCACACATTCCAAAATCAAAGTATTTAATGTTGAATAATGAAATAGCATAATATGGTGATGCAATTGGAGTTGTACCAAGCATACTACGAGTTGTAATTGCGATACCATAACAGCTAACAAACATACCTAAAATAAATACCACTAGTCTAATAATAAAATCTTTTTTGTTCTGAATCTTTTCCATATTTCTCCTAAAAATTAAATGATAGATTTATTATACAATAAACTTATTTTTTAATTCTGTTAAAACTTCTTGAAAAACTTCTTTCCAATCGCCGATTGATTTTTGGCGGAAAAGTTTTATGCTATCATACCAATCGCATTTACTCAAATCAGTATGCCAACGCCAATTTACTTCGTACGGTAAAAGTATGTAACAAGGTATATTCAATGCCCCCGCAAGGTGCGCCAATGACGTGTCATTACATATTACCAAGTCAAGATTTGAAAGTGTAGCCGATGTAACCGCAAAATCTTTTAAGTCTTTTCCAATGTCAACAACATCATATCTATTAGTTAATTTCTTAACCTCTTCTGACCCCTCTTCCGTCTGAAAAGAGTAAAACTGTGTATTTGGTGTTTCTATCAAAGGATAAAATGCTTCTGTCGGAATTACTCTATCCTTGTCATAATAAGTGTTTCCTTGCCATTTGATACCGATTTTTATTTTGTCATTATCAAAATATTTTTTCTTATATTCTTCAACTTTTTCAACATTAGGTTTAATATAACCTTCGTGTCCAGTAAATACCTCATCGCCTTTTAAATTTAGTAAATAAGGCAAACTCAACATTGGTGCGTGTGTATCAAAATCTATTTCTCTTTCTGGGACAAAGCCGTCAATAATCTCATCAACACCAAGCTGTGGGTTTTCTTCAAACAAGGCTTTTAGAGGTTTTTGGATATGTAAAATGATTTTTTTGCAACGTTCTTTTAAAATTGGCAAATATCTTGCAAACATAATTACATCGCCAAATCCAGCCTCATAATACACCAAAATGCTTTTATCTTTTATATCTTCACCGTGCCAAAGATTTTCTCGTGTTGCTTTGTTTGGAAAAGTTTTGTTTTGCGTTAAAAAAGCAACTTCCTTACAAAATCTTTTCTCAAAGCATTTTAGTCCATTATCATAATCCTTCACTCTCATATAAGCAAGCGATAAAAAGTATTCTGTTTCGCTATCTTCTTGGTTTAATTTTTTGCAAACCTTTAGTGCATTAAGAGCCTTAAAAGTTTCACCTTCAATGCTATAAAGATGTGATAAATTAAACCAGCTATCGTAAGAAGTTGGATTTAATTCTGTCGCTTTTTTGTAATAATAAATAGATTTTTTTATTTCGTTCAAATTTTTATAAGCAAGCGCAAGATAAAAATTTAGCGAAAATTCTTTTTCTAAATATTTTGTAATTTCGTTTTCGTAATTTATTATTTCAAAATATTTTTCTTGAATTGCAAGCGCTTGAAAAAGTGTTTCGTAAAAATAAGCATTTTTTTCTATTGAGATTGCTTTTTTTATCCAATCGATTGCCTCTTCAAAATTGTTTTGTTGAAGTTTTAAAAGTCCAAGCAAATTATGTACTTCTGCGTTTTGCGGATTAATCTCCAATGCTTTTTTATAACTTTTTTCCGCCTCATCAAGGTTATTCTCTTGATGATATTTAAAACCTTTATTTTTTAAATCTTGAAAATCTTCCATAACATTTTTATTTTAATTCATTTATTAATAAAAAAATATAATATATATGAACTAAATTATGAGAAACAAAAAGAGTTTAACATTTCTGCTAAACTCTTTTTTCTAAAATTTTATTTTATTTACTATGCAAATAAATCAAGTCTTCTTTCTTGTTCTGTCATTTCAGAAGCTTTTCTGCCTGTATTTTGTGCATTTGCTCTTCCTGCTTCTTCTGGAGTTTCACCCATTTCACGAGGTCTTGCACTATGTCCTCTTTCTGGTGCTGTTGTATATGTATTTCTACCTGTTCTTGCTACGTCTGCAGGAGTTTCACCCATTTCACGTGGTCGAGTTTCTGCTTGAGGTCGATGTGCTTCTTGCCATTTTTGTGCTCTTGCTACATCAGCTGGAGTTTCACCCATTTCTCTTCTGTAAGTACTACCATATGATTGGATACCTGTAAACATAACCTATTCTCCTTATATTAATTTGTATACTATTCTACACAGATAAATTTATTATCACTACACATCATGTTAAAGTCGCTTGAAATCAAAAAATTGCCCATGTTTTTAGCCTATTTTACAAATTTTAACAAATGGTAAATTTTATGTTTAAAATTCCTAGAACGTAACGTTAACTTAACAAAATTGAAATTCATAATTAAAAAAGATATGATGTAAGTAAAAGTATAATTAGGGGAATTATGGAAAATAATTATATAAAATTGTTAACAGACGATTTAAAGAGGATTTGGGCTGGTTTGTCTATGCCTCAAAAATTTGGTTTGATGTCTATGATAATCGTTATCGTAGCTTTATCAACCTTTTTTCTTGTAAAATCTTTAGAGCCAGATTGGGCTGTTTTATACACTGATTTAAACGAAACAGATGCAGCAAATATTATTGAAAGCTTGAAGAAAAACGGTCATGCTTACAAGCTTGCAGATGATAAAAAAACAATCATGGTTCATTCTAAAGAAAAAGATGATTTGAGAGTTTTTGTAGCTGAAAACGACCTTATTCAAATTCAAACTCAAGGTTTTGAACTTCTTGATGATATGCAATTAGGTTCAACAGATTTTAAAAATAAATTAACAAAACAAAGAATATTCCAAGGTGAATTGACTCGTTCTATTGAAAAAATGAGCGGTATTCAAAGTGTTAGAGTTCAATTAGCAGAACCAGAACGTTCAATCTTCCAAGACAAAGACGAGGTTCCAACAGCTTCTGTTATGTTAATTCTAAAACCTGGTTACAGATTAAAGTCTTCTCAAGTTAAGGCTATCAAAAACTTAGTAGCTTATTCCGTACCTAGAATGACTCCGGATAGAGTATTTATCACTGACCAAGCTGGTAACAGCCTATCAGATGAAAATGGTAAAAACTCTAACGATATGGAAAGTTTTAAAAGTAATCTTGAAAAACAAACATCAGAAAAAGTTGTAGAAGTTTTAGAAAAAATCGTAGGTAAAGATAACGTAAATGTTCAAGTATCAGCAGATATAGATTTCAACAGCGCAAAAGCTACTATTGAAAGTTATATTCCTGTAGGAACAGACAATGCACAAGGTGTTGTTACAAGTTCTCAAAGCGAAATTGAAACTTACGAAAATCCTAACCAAACACCTTCTGGTGCAAATGTTGATAGAAAAAATCTAAATTATTCTAAAGAAAAAAATGCTGTAAATTACAGTGTTTCAAAAGAAGTTAAGCAAATTATTTACGCACCAGGAACTGTTAAGAGAATGACAATTGCTGTTGCTGTAAACAAAATTTTGACTCAAAAAGAAAAAGACGAGTTGAAAGGTTTAGTATTGTCAGCTGCAGGTGCTGATTATGAAAGAGGCGACATAATTACAATTACAAGCTTACAATTTGAAGGACTTGCTGAAGAAAAAGCTGCTCAAGCAGAGGTTATGAAAGAATTCAAGAAAAATTCTACTGTTGACTATATGACAACAAAACTTGGACCATTATTAGTAATTCTAATCTTAGGTTTAGCTGCGTTGTTCGTTATCAAGAGTCTTATGTCAAAAGCTGGCAAAATTTACGGTAAAGAAGATACTTACAATCAAAAAGTTATCGAACCAACATTACCTGAAATCAAAGATGATATTCCAGATATTATCTTGTCAGAATCTTTACCAACAATTGAAGCTCACTTAGATCCAGAACTTGAAAAGACAAGAATTGAATTGAATGAAACAATCATGGCGGATCCTGCTGAAGCTGCAAGAATATTAACATCATTTATTAGGAATTAACGATTATGGCATTAACAAGTAGTACAAATTCAAAAGACGATAAAAACGAAGTAGAAACACTTGCACTTGAAACGATGACTTCAACTCAAAAGGTTGCAGCATTGTTGATTTTGCTTGGCCCTACTACAGCCAGTGAAGTTTTGAAAAATATTTCTGACGAAGACTTACTAGAACAAATTACTTTGGAAATCGCAAGCTTAAACAAGGTTCCAAGTGATATTTTAACTGATATTCTTGAAGAGTTTAAAGCTTTATTTCAAGCAAGTACATACATTTCATCTGGTGGTATAAATTACGCAAAACAATTGTTAGAATTGACTTATGGTGAAAGCCAAGCGGAAAAGATGTTGAATAAGTTAATGACATTAATGAATTCAAATCCGTTCCAATTCTTTAACGAGGCTGACCCTGGACAGTTGGCAACTTCATTCCAAAATGAAAACCCACAATTGATTGCCTTGATTATGGCATATTTAAAACCAGAGCACTCTGCAAAAGTTTTAAACTATCTTCCACCTGAAACGCAGGCTCAAGTTGCAATGAAAATTGCAGATATGGAAACAACAAACCCTGAAATTTTGGGCGAAATTGAAAAAATCGTAGAAAACAAATTCTCATCAGTTATGGTACAAGACTTCTCTAAAGCTGGTGGTATTGATACATTGGCAAACATCTTGAACCGTGCGGATAGAAATACTGAAAAGAATGTTATCGAGCTTTTAGAAGTAGAAAATCCTACACTTGCAGAAGAAGTAAGAGAATTGATGTTCGTATTTGAAGATATTATTAATCTTGACGACAGAGCTATTCAAAGAATTCTTCGTGAAGTTGATACAAAAGACCTTGCTCTATCTCTTAAAGGTACTAAAGCAGATCTTAAAGAAAAAATCTTTAGAAATATGTCTGACAGAGCTCAAGAAATGCTTAAAGATGAAATCGAATATCTTGGACCTGTTAGAGCTAGAGAAGTTCAAGAGGTTCAAACAAAAATTATTGGTATTATCAGAAATCTTGAAGTCTTTGGTGAAATTGTTATTTCTCGTGAAAATAATGAGGACGAATTAATTGACTAGGATAAGAAGCACAAATATCAAATATGGTGATAGTTTTGTGCTGCCGATTGAAAAAGCTAAAGAGGAAAAACCTGATTCTCCTGAGCTGATAAAGCTTAAGGAGGAATTGCATCTGCTAAATTTAGAGGTTGAAAAAGCAAAAGAACGTAAGGAAAATATCCTAAATGAGGCAAAGGCTGAGGCTGAAAAATTAATTCAAGACACGAATAATAAAATTCAACAAGAAAATGAACAACTAACAAAACAAAGAGAAGAAGAAAAGAAAGCTTTTGATGAGCAAATGGCTCAAGAAGCAGAAAAAATTAGGGCAGAATCTTATCAAACAGGTTATGATGACGGTTATAAACAAGGTTATGTTGTGATTACGAATGAACTTGAAGAAAAAGTTCATGCCGTTGATGATTTTGCAAAAGCTCAATTTGACTTGAAAGGTAATATTATCAAGTCTTCTGAGTTAGATATTATTAATTTAGTCCTTGAAATCGCTAAAAAAGTTTGTACAGAGTCAATCAAGTTTAACCCAGAAATCATCAAGGTTTTAACTGAAAATGCAATCAAAGAATTGAAGGATAAAGAAGAAATAACAATCATTGTTAATCCAAAATTGTTAGATATCTTGAATTCTATTTCTGATAGATTAAAAGAAGATATTCCACAGTTACAAAATATAAAAATCATTGAAGATAACGCCGTTTCAGCAGACGGTGTAATTGTAGAGTCTGTTTTAACTCGTGTGGATAGCAGAGTTAAGTCTCAAATTAGTGAAATTGCTGAAAAATTGTTTGAGTCATACAATTCAGAAGATGAAGAGTTTGAAAACTATATTGCATCTTTAGAAGAGCCTGATATGGACGCATTTGAAAATATTGAATTGTCCGATGATGCAAATATTACTGAGTTTTTGAATGAATTAGAAGATATTCCTTCTTATGATGACAAACTTAGAGATGAAGATGCTGAATATTATAGTAATCTTGATTTGAACGAGTTGGAAGAAGAAAATTCTTCAAATTCAGAAGAACAAAACAATGTAAATGACATAAATCTTGATGACCTCGAAAATATTTTTAACGAAAATGAAGAAGTTGAAAATGTAGAAAATAGTGTTGACGAAGGTTCTACTTCTACTGAAGTGGAAAATGTTGAAACTCCTCAACCTCAAGAAACTTTTGAACCTGAAAATGCTGAAATACAGTCTGAACCAGTAATTGAAGATGTTCAAGAAGAACCTCAAATTGATGAAAATGAACTTCAACAAGAAGCTCAACTTCAACCAGAGCTTGAAAAAACTCCAGAAGAACTAATTTCAGAAGAAGAAAAAATTTACGATGAAAATGTTCAAGATGACGGAATGCCTCAAAATATTTCGCAAGAAGATGAAAAGATTATCGAAAAATCTTTAGAAGACGTTGAAAAAGTTGAAGAAGAATATGAAAAAGACGTTAAACCTTTTACTTTTGAAGCTTTAGATGATAATAGTGAAGTTATAAACGATATTCAAGACGATATCGACCTTAAATCAAAGTTAGATAAGCTTTCACCTATGGACGACAATGATATAAATTTATAGGTGATTATTATGTTTAATAAAGATAAATTTGTAGAAATAATAAAAGACACAAAAACAATAAAAGAAATAGGTCGTGTAACGCAAGTTATTTCTTTGATTATTGAATCAGAAGGACCTCAAGCTAGTATTGGCGACTTGTGTTATATTTATCCAAACGACAATTCAAAACCTATTTGGGCGGAAGTTGTTGGTTTTAAACAATCAGAGGATAGTAAGGTTGATAAACTTCAATTGATGCCTTTGGGTAAAATGGAAGGTATTCAACCTGGTGCAACCGTTGTAAATACTGGCGCACCTATGAAAATAAAAGTCGGTGAACAACTTTTAGGAAGAGTTTTGGACGGATTGGGTAATCCAATCGATAATCTTGGCGAAATTCGTTGTCAAAATTACCGTTCTACAAAAGCTGATATTATTAATCCGTTGAAAAGAAACAGAATTTGTGAACCTTTACCATTGGGTATTAAATCGGTTGACGGTTTTATTACTGTCGGAAAAGGTCAACGTATGGGTATTTTTGCTGGTTCTGGTGTTGGTAAAAGTACAACAATGGGTATGATGGCGAAAAATACGACTGCTGATGTTAACGTTATTGCGTTGATTGGTGAACGTGGTCGTGAGGTTAAAGAGTTTATTGAAGATATTCTTGGTGAAGAAGGTATGCGCCGTTCTGTTGTTGTAGCTTCAACTTCTGATGCACCGGATTTGGTAAAAATAAAAGCTGCCTTTGTCGCAACAACTATTGCGGAATATTTTAGAGATAAGGGTTTAGACGTATTGTTTATGCTTGACTCTGTAACTCGTATTGCCATGGCACAACGACAAGTCGGTTTGTCTTTGAACGAACCTGCTGCTACAAAAGGTTATCCGCCAAGCATGTTTGCGATTATGCCTCAACTTATGGAAAGAGCTGGTTCTAATGATAAAGGTACTATGACAGCGCTTTATACCGTACTTGTTGAAGGTGATGATTTTAATGAACCTGTATCAGATACTGCAAGAAGTATTCTTGACGGGCACATTATGCTTTCTCGTGAATTGGCTCACAAAAACCACTTCCCAGCGGTTGATGTATTGCAATCAATAAGCCGTGTTATGGGTGATGTAACAACGAAAGAACACCGTGCTGCTGCGGGTAAAATCAGAAATCTAATGGCTGTTTATCGTAAAAACGAAGACTTAATTAATATTGGGGCTTATATTAAAGGTTCAAATCCAGAGTGCGACGAGGCAATTAAATTTATTGATAAGATTAATGCCTTCTTAAAACAATCGACTACTGATAAATGTATTTACGAAGAAACCCTTGAACAACTAGAACATTTACTTGATTAGGGGTAAATGTTCTAGTTGCAAATAACGTAGCAACGAAATTATGCTCACATCGGCTGGCGCTTTGCTCCTGTCAAATCAAAGATTTGAAACGTCGCTGATATTATGTTACGTCTTCCAAAGCCTTGCACTTCTGCAAGTCTTTTCAGACTTCACATCGGCTTGCGCATTCATTTCCGCCTGTGCAATCAGAGATTGCTACGCTTCGCAACGGCGGTATCGTTATGTTCGCCTGCTTGTCTTTGCCTACGCAAAGCCAACACCGCTCACATCGGCTTGCGCAATAGAAACGACCAAGTGGTTAGCTTGGTCGATTGTAGTTTAGTTTTATTTGATAGTTTAGTTTGTTTAGTTAGTTTTCGTTCTGCTCTTAAAATTTGAAGTTAATATATTATGCTGCTTTTTGAGCTTTTTCTTTTTGTTTTTGTTTTGCTTCTCTTGCTGCTTTAACTTCTTCTGGGTTTAAAACTTTTAATTTAATTTCGCCTTTAGTTTGGTTGTCTAAAGCTTTTTGTAAATCAACTGGGTAATCATCATATCTGTCGCCCATTTCGCCGTCAATGATTTTTTCTGTTACGTAATCGATATTTTCTTGAGCTGATTCAGGCATGTTTGGATAGTTTGTCATCCAGTAGTTGTTTAAATCATAGTTACCTCTTTTGCTGTTACATTCTTGACATTCGCCTAAGTAGTTAGCTGTGTTGTTAGCACCTTTTAATGAATGTGGTTGAATGTGTTCAGCTGTAGCAGTTGCTGGGTTTAATAATCTTGTCATGATTTTTTCTGATGTAGCACCTGTATATTTTTCAAAGAATTTTTCGATTTGTTTTTCTGATACAGGTAATTTAACTGCTCTGTCTAAAACTTGGTGTCTTAATTCTTTATCATTGTTTGATTTTAATAATGCGTTTAAACCTGATAAGAATTTGTTGCGGTTGAAGTTAACGTTTTCTTCGCCATTTAATTGAGCGATTGTGTTGTCTACGTATTCGTTAATTGATTGGTTTTTGCAGTGGTTTGTTAATAATGAAGCTTTTACAGTGTTTAAAACTCTTTTATTTTCGTTGTTGAAAATTTCGTGAGTATCAACTGTTGAGTTTGCAATAATTGAATCTACTGATGTCATATCATCTTTTCTTGCTTCTGAGATGATGTAGTTAACGATTGCACTTTCGTTTCCTCTGAAGTATTTTCTGTTGTCGTTTAAGCATTCAGCTAATTCAGAACCAGCTTTTGAAGAAACTTCTTTGTTAAGTTGTTGGTTTTGTTGGTAAGTTAACATTGGCATACCACAACAACCGCATGGTACGTCGTTTAATTTTACTACTTTAAAATCAGATGTTGCACAAGAATGACCTTTGAATGCTAAACCACCTAAAAAGTAGTTCATGTGAGCTAAAGATGGAGAAACTGTTTGAGTTTTTACAGAAGGTTTTTGAATAGGGCTAGTAACAAATGCTGAAGCCTTTGTATTTGTATTCAAATTCTTTTGTTGAATAGAACTAACCGTATTAAACATCAAAATAAAAACCTTTAACCAACCTTACTCTTATATAAAAACAATCTCCTCTAAATAATTGATTTTTTGTTAAGAAAAGTTTACAATAGACTTTCTTTGTTTTATTTAAAGTATAATCATAAGTATGTATAGTGTTTATTTTTATTTGTGTAAAAATAAAAAATATTAGATTAAGGAGAGAAACGTATGGTAAAAAACACTAAAACAAATCTTTTAGCATCTATCGTTTCAATGCTACTAGTATCTGCACCAGCTATGGCTAGTGAAGCAGATTTAGTTGTTCCAGAAATCGCCAAACATTATCCTTTAGGACACACATTACTATTAATCGGTATTGCTGTTTCTGTATTAGGTTTAATCTTTGGTTTGATTGCATTTGCTCAAGTTAAAAAAATCGAAGTACACGAATGTATGGCAAATGTTGGTAACACAATTTTTGAAACATGTAAAACATACCTTGTACAACAAGGTAAATTCTTAATCGCATTAGAAATTCTAATCGGTTTATGTATTGCAT
>CAVCIU010000037.1:0-17644 GCA_963602355.1 Methanobacteriaceae archaeon | reverse complement strand
TGCTACTTTTCTATTTAATTTTTTCTTTCCGTAATATATTAAAGTATTTTTGTTCAAAAAAATTGCCTTTTAATCTATTATTGACTTTTACAGTGTTACAATTCGTAATAAATATTCATATATACGCATTTGTTGTATAATAGACTGGTATTAGTAAGGGATAGAAAAAGATGCAAAATTATCATTTTATAGCAATTGGGGGTATTGGTATGAGCGGATTAGCCAAATACCTATTAGAAGAAGGCTTTTCAGTTACTGGCTCAGATGTTGTTTCTAGCAAATACATTACTGAGCTTGAAAAACTTGGCGCAAAAGTTCATATTGGACATGACGAAAAAAATGTTCCAGAAAACTCAATTGTCGTTGTAAGTTCTGCAATTAGAGAATCAAATCCAGAACTAAAAAAAGCAAAAGAACTAGGTTTAAAAATTTACCACCGTTCAGATTTATTAAAAGAAATTTCTGAAAAATCAAATTGTTTCATCGGTTTTGCAGGTTGCCACGGAAAAACTACAACAAGTGGACTTGCAAGTTATGTTTTAGAAAAATCATCTTACAACCCATCATACGTAGTTGGTGGTATTCTTCCTGAAATTAATACAAACGCAAAACATCAATCTGACGACGTTTTTGTCGCAGAATTAGATGAAAGCGACGGAACCATTCAAAAATATTTACCAGATATTTGTGTAATCAACAACCTAGATGAAGATCACGTTGATTTCTACACAGAAGGCGTGAAATCAATGATTAAAGTATTCAACAACTTTATTTCAAAACTAAACCCTTCATCAAAAGTTCTAATAAATATAGATTGTGAACACACGTTAAAACTAGAAGGCAAAGATTTTATAACATATTCTTGTACAAAAGATGCAAACTATGTCGCTAAAAATATTTCATTAGGTGCAGGCATAACAGAGTTTGACCTATACCATAACAATGAGTTTTTGGTTAGACTTTCAACAAAAATGATTGGTATGCACAACGTATACAACACTTTAGCTGTTGCAGCAGCATTAATTGAAGCAGGATATGACATCAACACATTAAAAAATGCTTTTTCAACATTTACAGGTATGAAAAGAAGATTCCAATTAGTTGGGGAAGTCAAAGGTGCCCTAATCTATGACGATTATGCTCATCACCCAACAGAAGTTAAATCTTTATTATCATCTTTAAGTGCATTCAAAGATAAAAATGTTATCGCTGTATTTCAGCCACACAGATACACTCGACTTCAAAAATTCTGGAAAGAGTTTATTGAAGCTTTAAGACCAGTGAACAAAGTTGTAATAACAGATGTGTTTGCAGCGTCAGAAGATGTTATTGAAGGAGTTAATTCAAAAGTTCTAACAGAACACTGCAAAGAAGAAGGTATCAATGTTGAATACATCGCAGGTGATATGAAAACCGTTGCTCAAACATTATATCCAGAAATCACATCAAATGATGTTATTATCGGAGTTGGCGCAGGAACAATCACTCAACTTGGTCCAGAATTATTAAATTTAGATAAGGAATAGATTTTGGACATAGAAGTAAAACACGATATTGAGTTAAAAGAAGTTTCTTATTTTAAAATTGGTGGCAAAGTGAAAAATCTTTACTATCCAAAAAATATTGATGAATTTGTATATCTTTTATCAAATTTAGAAAAACCACTTGTTTTTGGCGGATTTTCAAATGTTTTATTTTCATCTTCTGGTATAAATGAAAATTTAATTTGCACACAAAAGATGGACGAATACAAAATCGAAAAAACTCATGTAAAAGCTTCTGCGGGGGTAAGAGGCGCCGTTATCTCAAGAGCGTGTATGGAAAATTCATTGACAGGTTTTGAGTTTATGTCAGGTTTTCCTGGTTCAATTGGTGGAAACATTTATATGAATGCATCTGCGCATAAGCAATGTATTTCTGACCATTTAATTTCAGTAAAAGTCTTCAACACAGATACAAAACAGATTTTAGAATTAACAAAAGATGAACTTGGATTTGATTACAGAACATCAATCCTACAAACAAAGCCATACATACTTTTAGAGGCAGAATTTGAACTTTCAGAAGGAAACAAAGAAGAAATTCAAAACACAATAATTCAAAACAGAGAATTTAGAAAAGCTCATCAGCCACAAGCATTACCAAACGTCGGAAGTATTTTTAGAAATCCGACAGGTGATTCTGCGGGTAGAATGCTTGACGAAATTGGTGCAAAATCATTATCAGTTGGTGGTGCCAGAGTTTTTGAAAACCACGCAAACTTTATTATAAATACAGACAATGCGACATCTACAGATATTTTAGAATTAATGTTAATAATGCAAAATAAAGTTAAAGAAAAATTTAATGTAAAACTAAGACCAGAAGTAAAATATTTTGGTGAAATGACAGATAGGGAGAAAGAAATATGTACAATATTATTCCAAAAATAGATAAAAATGCTCGTGTAGCAGTGCTTTGTGGCGGTATGTCATCAGAAGCAGAAGTTTCAAAACGTTCAGGCAAAAATTGTTTTGAAGCCTTGAAAAGATTAGGTTATGTAAATGCTGAATTAATTTATGTGGACGAAAATATTGCACAAGTTCTGAAAGATAAAAAAATCGAATACGCATATATAGCCCTTCATGGTAAATATGGCGAAGACGGTTGCATTCAAGGGTTATTAGAAATCTTAAAAATTCCATACACAGGTTGTAGTGTAATGTCATCTGCAATTTGCATGAACAAAGAATACACAAAACGTATTCTTGCAACTTGTCCAGAAATACCATTAATCAAATCGGTTTTTGTAAGAAAAGGTGATGACGTTAAAGAAAAAACAAAAGATTTAAAATATCCATTAATTACAAAACCTGTTTCAGAAGGTTCAAGCTTTGGTATGACAAAAGTCAATGCTCCAGAAGAATTAGAAAAAGCTTATGAAGAAGCTGTTAAATACAACGCAGATGTTTTAATTGAAGAATTTGTTAACGGTTTCTTTGTAACAGTTGGTGTTTTAGAAAACGAAGGTAAACCATTTGCGACAGAAATCTTACAAATCATGACAAAAACAGAGTGGTATGATTTTGATGCAAAATATACAAAAGGGCTTTCAGAATTTATTCTACCTGCCAACTTATCACCAGAAGCAACAGCAAAAATTAAAGACTTAGCAGTAAAAGCTCACGTAACATCTGGTTGCAGTGGAGTTTCAAGAGTTGATTTCATGGTTGATGGAGAAACTCCTCACTTCCTTGAAATTAATACAAGTCCTGGAATGACAGATACAAGTGATTTACCTGCTCAAGCATTGGCAATTGGAATTGATTATGATACACTTGTATTGTCAATATTAAATAGTTGTGGGCTAAATAAATAACGATGTCTGACGAAAAAGATGATTTAGTTTATAGTGAAGAATTTATCAAACAAAGAATGTTGCAAAACAAGAGCGAAAGACATTCTAGAAAGTCTTTTACTTGGCTGAAACGTTTTAGAAAACTTTTGCGTTTTTTAATGGTTATTGCATTAATCTTTGGCTTATTCTGCTCCCTAAAACTAAAATATTGGTATATGAGCAAAAATGCTTTTAATAGTGTTAAGAATGGTTCTTTAGAGATTGTTAATAACAATATCGTTCCTTCTGTTAAAATATTAAGAGCATTGAGACAAAACCCTGTTCCAAGTGTACCAATTTATCTTTACAACACAGATGTTTTGAAAAAAGATATCTTACTGTTGGACCCAATTGAGGACGTATACATTCGTCGCTTTTGGCTTCCTGCAAGATTATTAATTATCGTAAGAGAAAGAAAGCCTGTTATAACAATTGCTCCAGCGCCAGACGTTGAACCTATTGCGTTCTTTGCAAAAGGTGGCAAGCTTATAGGTAAAGACTATTTACCTCTTGACCCTAAATATAAAACTATCAGAGTCTTATCTTATGGTGTTAGAGGCGATGATTACAGACAATGGAATCCAGACAAAGTTGCTATGATTGAAAGACTTGCTAAATCAATCGAAGCTGCTTCAAAATCAAACATTGAATACATTGATTTTAGAAACCCTAAAGATGTTTATGTAAAACTACCTGAGGTTAATATTAGACTAGGCGAAGTCGATGAAAGTATCTACAAACGTATAAAAAGACTTCCTTCTATTTTGCCTCAAATTGTTAACTTAGATAAGAAAATTAAATATTTAGATTTGCGTTGGGATAACGCAAATTATATCAAATTGGAGGATTAGGTATGAACGTTAAAATTTTTCAACTAAAACTAAAATATGCAGATTTTGCATACAACGAAAAAGTATTAGACAAGAATTTAGATTTTGACGGCTTATCGGTATTCCCTTCCCTAAAATTTTCAAAAAAATCATTTGATTATTATGAAAAAATTGCTTTAAAATATCCAAACAAAACTTTCGTATTTGGTACAATTTTAGTTCAAAACGGTAAAGTTTATGATGTAAAAAATGATTATTTTGAATATGACAACAAAAAAATCTATGTAAGCGAGAAATATAGTGAAAACATCAACTGCGACTTGTACATCTTAGCTAAAAACAGCTATTTTACAATCAAAGGTGCTGAAAGCTTAATTGAAAACATCACAACTCATACTGGTTTTATTTTTGTAAACCCTGTTATGATGGCTGATGAAAACATTTATGCAGGTCAAAGTTTTGTTAAAAACAAAGACAATGAACTTGTAGTTCAATTACCAATTTGCGAAGAAGAAACTTACGAAGTTGATTTTAAAAACATTGTAGAAGAAGAATTTTCATCAGATGAAGAACAAGTTTATAAAGTCTTGCTTTACGCACTAAGAGAATACACAGAAAATTGTGGTTTCAAAAAGGTTATCTTAGGCTTGTCAGGAGGTATTGATTCGGCTTTAACAGCAGTTCTTGCAAAAGATGCATTAGGCGCTGAAAATGTTCACACAGTAATGTTACCTTCAATGTATTCTTCAGAAGGTAGTATCAAGGATTCTCAAGCTTTAGTTGATAATACAGGTATTTCAACAGAAGAAGTTTCAATTACACCTTTATTTAACTGCTTTATGGAAAATGTAGCAAAAGAAAACAAAGGGGATTTAGCGGAAGAAAATCTTCAATCACGTTTAAGAGGTGTAATCTTAATGTTTAAAGCAAATAGAGACGGATATTTATTGCTTTCAACAGGTAATAAATCAGAAGTTGCAACTGGTTACGGAACACTTTACGGAGATATGTGCGGTGGCTTAAACCTAATTGCAGATTTAACTAAAACAAGAGTATATGCGCTTGCTAATTGGTTAAATAGAAATGGTGAAGTTATTCCACAAAATATCATTACAAAAGCGCCATCTGCAGAGCTTAGACCAAATCAAAAAGACCAAGACTCTTTACCAGATTATGCTGTACTTGATGATATTATTACAATGTATTTTGAAGAAGAAGATTCAGTTGAAGATATCTATGCAAAATATGATAAAGAACTTGTCGATAATGTTATTAAAAAATTCTATCATAACGAATTCAAACGTCGTCAAGGTTGTTTAGGTATAAGACTTACAGAAAACTCTTTCTGCGCAAATCTAAAATTACCTATCACATCAAAGGATTACTAAAATGAAGCCAATAATATTAGCATCAGGTTCTCCTAGACGTAAACAAATACTTGAAGAAATGGGTTTAACTTTTGAAGTCGCTAAATCTCCATTTGTTGAAGAATTTGACCATGAGCATTTTTCATACCAAGAAATAGAAAGACTTGCTTTCGGGAAAGCTCGTGCTGTTGCAGATATGAGAAATGATGATGTTCTTGTTATTGGTGCAGACACAGTTGTTGTCCTTGATGACAAAGTTTTAGGTAAACCTAAAGACTTTGATGAAGCAAAACATATGCTTCAAAAGCTTTCAAATAAAAAACATTTTGTTGTAACTTCAATCTGTGTTATTGATGCGTTTTCTGGAGATACAAGTATAAATTCTACGACTAGTTACGTCGAATTTAACGAACTTTCAGACTCAATGATTGAAGATTACATTAACACCTGCAAACCTTATGACAAAGCAGGTTCTTACGGTATACAAGAACTACCGTCTACATTTGTTAAAAATATAGACGGTAGTTTTGAAAATATTATTGGATTATGTCCTGTTGCTCTATCTAAGCTATTGCAGGAGTTTTAACATTTACTGACAATGAAATTCTCTTATCATTTGGATTGAATTTTGTAACTTTAGTTTCAATCTTATCCCCAACTTTTAGAATTGTATTGTGTTCGTTTTGATATTTAAGAACTTCTTCTTGAGGTAATAAAGCTTCAACTCCGTCATACACCTCTACAAAAGCACCAAACGGTTTAAGTCTTGTAATAAGACCTTCTTTAACAGAACCTTCTTGAATTTCTTTTTCAGCTTCAATCCAAGGATCATTTTGTAGAGATTTTAAACTCAAGCTAACTCTTTGTTTTTCATTATCAATGCTGATAACTTCAACTTCGATTTTTTCACCAAGCTTAACAACATCTTTTGGGTGTTCAACCCATTTCCAAGACATTTGTGATAAAGGTAATAAACCATCGATTCCACCTAAGTCAACGAATGCGCCGAAGTCCGCAATTCTTACAACTTCACCTTTTAGAACTTGTCCCACTTCAATTTGAGAGAAAGCATTTTGTTTGGTTTCTTCATCTGAATCATTCAATGCTTTTTTATTAGACAATACTAAGTTGTTTTGTTGAGCATCAATAGTTAAAATTCTCAATTCTAATTTTTCACCAACTTCATATTCATTATCTCTGATTGCAAGTTGACTTGTAGGCACAAAACCTTTTAAGCCTTGAATATCAACAAGAACACCACCTCTAGTTTTGTTAGAGATTACACCCATGATAATTTCATTATTGTCTGCAATTTGTTCTAATTCTTTCCAAACGTAAGCTTGTTCAACTCTCTTACGAGATAAAATGAATTTACCGTCCTCTTCATCTTGTTCTCTTAAAATAAAGAACTCATAAGATTGACCCAAAGCTAAAACGTCTTGTATTTTTTGATTTTCGCCAAGATTAACTTCTTTTTCTGAAACACTAGCTGTAGACTTGCTACCAATTTCAACGATTGCTCCTTCTGCATCGTATCCGCAAACAGTTCCGTTTACTAAATCACCTTTTTTGAAGTTGTGTTCGTATTTAGACAACAACATTTCAAACTCGTCATTTGACATAACTTGATTAACCATATACTCTCCAAATATCAAAATATAACACTAATACTTATATTTTCACTCAAAGATACATGGCATGGTTGAAATACAAGGCAAAATTTTACATAACTTATTAAACTAAATCAACAACACTAACACCATCTCCACCTTCAGAGGTTTCACCAGCTCTATAAGCTGAAACATAAGGTGAAGTGCTGATATAATCTCTAATAGAAGATTTTAATGCACCTGTTCCGTGTCCGTGAATAACGTATATCGGAGTTAAGTTGTTTAAGCTTGCTTTATCTAAAAAGTCTTCTAACAATTCTAAGGCATCTTGTACTCTGTAACCTCTTACGTCAAGAGTGTTTGATAAGCCTCTATAATTGTGTTCAAAAGAATTAATTGCAGCTACTCTAAGTTTTGGTTTTTTAGCCAAAGTTTTATCTAATCTTGTTAATTTAGAACATTTAACTTTAGTTTTAATTTGACCCATAAGAACTTCTACGTTTCCGCTCTTATCTGGTAGACTTGTAACAACAACCGGTTGATTAATATCCTTAATCATAATTGTGTCGCCAATTTTAACCTTACTAAAGTCTAAATTATCATAATCTTCGTTTACATCTGCAGAGGACACTTGTGATTTAAAGCCATCTTCTAATTGTGAAATCTTAGTATAAGAACGTCTTATTGCTTGTTCATTTCTGTTGTGTTTAACGTCATCTAAAATAGAACGTAATTCATTTTTAACAGTTGTTAATTCAGTATAGAACTTGCGTTCAACGTCTTTAATAGTTTTCTTTTTATTTCTGTTGATTTCTGTAACTTTGATTTCAAGTTCTTCTTTTAGAACTTGTGATTCTTGCTTCATAGCTTCAACTTCTTTTAGATTTCTGTCTAATTTTTGTTGAGTTTCTGTCAATTTTTCAATAATTTGAGCAGAATGACTTCTCTTAGATGCTAAGCTACTTTTTGCAATTTTAATCAATTCAGAATTGATACCTAAATTTTCAGCAATCAACAATGTGTTGCTTACACCAGGCATACCAATCAACAATTTATAAGTTGGTTTTAAAGTTTCTTTATCAAATTCGACACAAGCATTTTTGTAGTGTTCGTTTGAGAATTCTAAAGTCTTTAATTCACCAAAGTGAGTTGTAACAACAACAGTTACTCCTTTTTCGCTTAAATCATTTAAGATAGTTTCTGCTAATATAGCACCTTCTTGAGGGTCAGTACCAGCACAAATTTCATCGATTAAACATAAAGTTTTTTCGTTGCTGTCATTCAACATTTCAATGATTTTTTTCAAGTGTCCAGAGAATGTTGATAAACTTTGCAAGATGTTTTGAGCATCGCCGATATCTGCAAGAACTCTTTCATAAGGGTACATAACAGCATCAGCAGCAGTTACAAATAAACCTGCCTTCATCATTAGAACTAAAAGCCCAACAGTTTTTAATGTAACAGTTTTACCACCTGTGTTACTACCTGTAATGATTAAACCTTGATAACCTTCGCCAATCATGAAGTCATTTGAAACGATTTCTGAAGTGTTACCAATAAGAAGTGGATGAATCATTTCTGTTAACTTAATCATTGGTTTTTCTGATAGAATTGGTTCTACAGCATTAATTTTTACTGCATAACGAGCTTTTGCAAAATGGAAATCGATTTCTGCTAAAACATTTTCATTTGTTTCTAAATATGCAATATGGATTTTAACTTTTTTAGTTAAATCTTTTAAAATTTTAAGTATTTCTTCGCCAATTCTTGATTTGCATTCTCTAATTTTGTTGTTTAGAGGAATTAATTGTGAAGGTTCAATATAAGCTGTTTTGTTAGTTGCAGAGAAATCATGAGTAATACCAGCAACTTTGCGTTTTGAACTTGCCATTACTGGGAATACAACTCTGTTATCTCTTAATGTATAAATTTGTTCTTGAAGATGAGCTGTGAATTGAGGATTAGCAAGATATTCGCTAATTTTAACCTTAATATCACTTTCGTGTTTTTTCAAAGCTTCTGTTAAATTTGCTAGAGTTGGAGTTGCATCAAATTTAACATTGTTATCTTCATCGAATTTTGAGAAAATTTCGTCTTCTAATTCTTTGTTTGTTAAAATTTTATCAGACAAAGTTTTTAAAGAAGTATTATCAGCATGTTCTTTAATAAAATTTTTGATTAAACGCGCAGTTTTCAAAGATTTTGCAACTTCTAACAACTCATTTTCTTTAAGATAAGAGTTAAGTTTATCTTTTGAAAACTCTGTTGTAGGAGCTATAAATTCCACAGGGATATCGATAGCTCTATCCAAAATAGCTTTTGCTTCTTTTGTATATTGCAAATTCTTTTTAATAGTTTCAATATCATTTTCAACAGCTAAATTAAAGCACAATTGTTGGCTTTGATGTAATTTAGCAAAATTTGATAATACGTTTTTAATTTTATTAAATTCTAATGATGTAATGCTTTGTTCTTCTAAATTTCCCATAATAATAATTTTATATAATAAAAACGTACTAAATGCAAGTTAAAATCTATTATTTTTGTTGTTTGTAAAATAGCGATAGAGTGTTTTTCATTAACGAAGCAATTGTCATTGGACCAACACCTCCAGGAACAGGTGTAATGTATGCTGCAACCTCTTTAACATTTTCAAAATCGACATCACCTTCAAGTTTACCTTCAGCATTTCTAATGATGCCAACATCGATTACAGTCGCATCCTTTTTTACCATATCTTTTGTTATAATTCTTTTACCTGTTGCCGAAATTAAAATGTCAGCCGTTTTTGTTATTTCAGCCAAATTTTCTGTTTTTGAATGACACATTGTAACTGTTGCATTTTCTTTTAAAAGCATTAAAGCTACAGGTTTTCCAACAATATTTGAACGACCAACAATAACAGCATGTTTACCTGCAATTTGAATATTATATTTTTTCAAAATAGTAATTATACCGTAAGGTGTACAAGGATATGCAAAAGGTTCTTGACCTCTTATGATTGCGCCTAAATTATCTGGAGTAAAACCATCTACATCTTTTATTGGCGAAATTTCTTTAATGCAATTATTTGTATCAATATGTGCAGGTAGAGGCAATTGAATAAGAATAGCATTAACGTCTTCATCATTATTCAATTCTCTAATTTTCAATTTTAACTCTTCTTCAGAAACAGTTTCAGGTAAATTAATCACAGTAGATTTGAAACCTAATCTTTCGCAAGTTCTATTTTTAGTATTCACATAAATTTTACTTGCAGAATCTTCACCGACTAAAACAACCGCAAGATGAGGTTTTTTGTCTAGTTTTTCTACTTCAAGTCTTATTTCTTCTTGTATTTCTTTACCTAAAGTTTTTCCGTCTAAAATTTGCAATACTGATCCCTCGCTTGTGGTAAATTTAATCGATAATAAAACTGCTTAATTGCATCTTGAATAGGTTTAGATTCACGTTCGATAGAGTTTTTAAGCAAATGAACATCATAAGGAACAACACCTAGTACTTCTAATTCATAACGTTTTAATAACTCATAGCAAGTTGTAACCTCACGAGTACCAACCTTATTCAACACAACACCTAATTGATTACCCGCAGCATATTTAGCAGAAAACTCTTCAATACGTTTTGCTAAATGCGCAGATTCATCTGTAGGATTAGCAACGATAATACTTGTATCAAAATCAACATCTACAAGTTGACTCAAGTATTTTAAATCAAACTCACAGTCAAAAATAACAATATCGTATCTGTTGATAATTTTTCTTACAGCATCGTTAATTTGGTCAGTAATAGGACATCTGCAATCCTTTGATGCAACTAACCATGAAACAATAATGTCAACATTTTCTTCAAGATTTACAATAATGTCTTCCATTGCCCATTCAACGTACTCTTGTTTTGTCATATCATCTGGAATACCTGTTTTGTATTCGTGTTTACCAGAACGAATACCATAAATAGTATTTCTGATATCTTTACCAAAGCTATGTCCTAATTCGCCAGACAAATCGTTATCAAAAAGTAAAATTGATTTATCTGGAAAATATTCTTGAAAAATTCTTAAAAAAGATTTAGTAATTGTAGTTTTGCCACTACCGCTTTTACCTATAATTGCTAAAGTTGTTGTCAATTTAACCTACCCTTAATTATAATACTCCATGCCTAAATTATATCAGAAATTATTAGAAACTAAAAGGGCTTAAAGAAATGCAAATCTTCAAGCCCTTTTAAATATTTTTTAAACAGAAGAATTATTCTTGAACTTCTTCAACTGTTTCTTCGATTTCTTCTTTAACAACTTCTGAAGCTGTTACAACAACTTCTAATTCAGTTTTAACTTTTGAAGTTAATTTGATTAACATTGTGTATTCACCAACTTTGTTGATTGGTGCGTTAAGTGAAACTGATTTTCTATCAACTTCGATATTAGCTTTAGCAAGTAATTCTTCGCATAATTTTTTAGTTGTGATTGTACCGAATAATTTACCAGATTCACCAGCTTTAGCTGATAATTCGATTTTACCAACTTCTTGGATTTTAGCTGCTTTTTCTTCAGCTTCTTTGTGTAATTTTTCTTGTTTAGCTTGTAATCTAGCTAAGTTTTGTTCTCTATTTTTTAAAGCACCTTCTGTTGCGATTTCAGCATAGTTTTGAGGTAACAAATAGTTTCTTGCGTAACCATCTTTAACGTGTACTAAATCACCTTGTTCGCCTAAGTTTTGAACTTCTTTTTTCAATATAACTTGCATAATATTCTCCTTTATATTTTCAGTATTTTCTTAATCGTAATAAAAACAAGGTTTATTGTCTAGTAGCTTTTTGAAAAATTTACATCTTTAACATCAATAATTGCTACATTTTCAATATGGTAAGAATGAACAAACATATCAAACGGCTGTACACCCTCTACTTTTGCGCCTCTAGCTATTAAATATTTCAAATCTCTAAACAAGGTTGCAGGGTTACAACTTACGTAAATAATTTTGTCTGTTGTAAGTTTTAGAGCATTTTCTAAACTTTTTTCTGTACAACCTTTTCTTGGCGGGTCAAGAATTGTTACTGTAAATTGTCTTTTTTCTTTTTTAAAGAATTTTTCAGCATCTTCACAGTGCATTTCCATATTTTTAATATTGTTTTCTTTTAAAATACGTTTGCCTAACTCAACAGAAGACTTATTTTCTTCAATGCTTACAACTTTTCGTGCAACATCACTCATCACAATACCAAACGCACCCACACCAGCATACGCATCAAGTAATGTCGGATTTTGATAATTAGTTTTTATATAATCTCTTACGTATCTAAAAATATTCTCAGCACTCTTTGGATTAACTTGGAAGAAAGTATTTGTCCCAATCTTGAACTTTTTATCCAAAATCATTTCTTCAATATATTCTGAGCCTTCAAGACAAATTGTTTTTTCTGTCAAAATGATATTAGTCTTATATGGATTAATATTAATGCAAACACCTTTAATAACGTCAAACTTTTCCATTAATGCTTTTGCAAATTTCTTGTATTTTTCACCAAAAACTTTTGTATTTAATACAAGAGTTAAAAGGTACTGATTTAGAGTAGACGAACGAATTACAATGTGTTTAAGTTCTCCGAAATGTTTATCTTCATCATAACCTTTTATTTGATAATTCTTAGCTTCATTTCTAATAAAATCAATAATCTTATCTGAAGTTTCTGTCTGAATTGGACAATATTTTATATTAATAATTTCATGACTTTTAGGTTTAAAATAACCGGCAAGCAAACGTTTTGAAACCTTTGTTTCTCTAACAGGCACTTGAACCTTGTGTCTAAAGCCTTTAATTTCAGGACTCTTTACTGGAGTTTTTATTTCTAAAGGATAATCACCCAAAATCTTTTTCTTGGTATCCTCAACAATTTGTTTTTTTAATTCAATTTGATAGTCGTAATCAATAAATTGAATTTGGCAAGAACCACAAACCTTTTGTAAAGGACACATTGGTTTAATTCTATGTTTAGAAGGTTTTAAGATTTCGACAATTTCGCCTTCGGCAAAAGATTTTGTTAAATGTGTAATTTTAACTTTTAACAAATCTTCTGGACAAGCATTTTCAACAAACACAACAAAATTATTGTGTCTGCAAATACCTTTACCTTCTGAAGTTATCTTTTCAACTTTTAAAGTTAATTCATCGTTAATTTTCATAAGATAATATTAACGCAAAAAAAGAAACTTTACACAGATGCGATTTTGTTGCCTGCGGAATCTCGCAGGTGGGTGACCGCCTTGACTAATCCGTTTCCCACTGGCGATAGCAATATCGGTGGGTATACTTCAATGTCATGAGAACTTTGTCTCCCGATAATTAAAAATGTAGGAACAAAATAAACACCCATGTAAAGCTACTATCATTATTACACATGTTAAAAACGACTTCAAGCCTACATGTTACTAATCTTTATTATTTAATAGTTGATTAAGAACATTTTCAATTTCAATTTCGACATCTTTTAAAGAAGAATTGTTTTTAATAACATAATCAACTTTTTTAACTTTTTCTTCTTGAGGCATTTGACTATCAATGCGCAGTTGAGCATCTTCCTTTGACAAATTATTTCTCTTCATTAAACGTTCTAATCTGATTTCATCATCAGTCATAACAAGAATTGATTTATCAAACATATCCTCAAAATGAGCTTCAAAAAGCAACGGAATACCAATAAAAACAAAATCTTTTTCTGAATTGTATTCAAAAATTTTATTTAACTCATTTCTAATTTCTGGGTGGATAATTTCTTCTAAAGTCTTTTTCAATTCAGGTTTTGTAAAAACCAATTTACCTAATTTTTCTCTAGAAATTTCGCCTTTGTAATTTGTAATATCAAAATCTTTAAAAGCTTCTCTAACCTTATAAGAAGTTGCTAAAACTTCATGCGCAATCTCATCAGTATCAAAAACTGAGTACCCTTTAGATGTAAGAATTGAATCCACTACAGACTTGCCAGATGCAATATTACCAGTGATTGCAACCCTAAGCATCTGCTCTCCTTTTAACAAATTCTTGCAATTCTCTTATTGCTTTAGGTTTCAAAACTTTAACTTCTCCACGTTTTAAATCATCAAGTTTAATTGTTGCATGTTGAATACGTTTTAAGATTTCAACTTCATATCCAACTTTTTCAAACATTTTTCTAATTTGTCTATTCATACCTTGCATTAAAGTAACTTCCATAAACGTACTTTTGTTAGTTTGTTCAAGAATTACAATATCTGCGTAAGCAATCTTGCCTTCTTCAATTTCAATACCTTGCGCAAGCTCTTTAAAGGCTTTATCAGAAACTCTACCACCAACAGTAACGTGATAAACTTTTGGAACTTTTAATGAAGGGTGAGTCAAAGCATTGATAAGATTGCCATCATTTGTTAAAATTAACAATCCAGTAGAATCTTTGTCCAAACGACCAACAGGTTTAAGATGATGAAGTTCTTTAGGTAAAATATCATAAATAGTTTTTCTACCCTTTTCATCGTCCATTGTTGTTATATAGCCAGCAGGTTTATTGAATTTGTAATATTGCAAATTCATAGGTCTAATCAAATGATTATCAATATAAACTTTGTCTTTTACACGAACTTGAAAGCTCATATCTGTAACGATTTTATCGTTTACTTTTACTTGACCATTTTGAATAAATTCATCTGCTTTTCTACGTGAACAAATTCCAGCTTGAGCTATATATTTATTTAATCTCATTATTGTTCCTCTGAATATTTTTCGCACATATCTTTTAAGATTTGTGGCATATTTCTATGTAACTTACCTTCACAAGAAACAGGAACAACATCAACAACTGCTTCAATATATGATTTTCCAGTTTCCTTGTTATAAATTTTTTGAGCAAAAGTTAATTTAATTTTTGAATATGATTGTAATTTTGTCTCAACAACCATAGTTTCAAATAGTTTTGCAGAAGACTTATATCTTACGTTAATATTTGTAAGCGGTAAGACAACGTCATTTTCTTGCAAGGTCATCAAATCAATCCCTGCATCATCACAAAAATACATTCTGCCTATTTCTAGCCAACGTAAATATGAACCGTGCCAAACTACGCCATAAGCATCTGTATCACAATATGAAACCTTTTGTTCAAATACATTCTTCATACTTTGATTATAACACGAAGTTAATTTTAGAATTATGTAACAAAATATTAACACAAGTAGCAAAATAAATTATTAGACGTTTTAAATAAACATCAAGGAAAGGAATTTTCATGTTAAAAGTTGGACAAAACGTTGCACATAATTGTCATTGCAACTGTTGTGAACCTAAAAATATAACAAGACAACAACACACATGCTCATGCGGTTGTTGCTCTCAACCTAAAGAAGATACATTTGAAAGAGAACCTATAAGTAAAGTTTCATTGAAAAAAGCGTTACCAGTTGGTGCAGTAGCAGGTTTAGCTTCTGCAGGTTTGGTAATGCTTGGAAACGAATTGTTAAATAAAGTTTTTAAATCTAATCAAGGTTTAGCTACAACTGTTGCAGTTGGTGTTGGTATTGGTGTTGCAAATGGAGTTATCAATGCAACGCTTACTAATCAAGCACTTAAACAAGAACAGCAAAAAGATATTATTGCGTAAAACATTAATTATAGAGAATACGAGAGTTAATAAAAAGGCAAATCCTTCGGATTTGCCTTTTTAAATATTATTTTTTCTTTGTAAAGTTATCATAATGTTCATTATAGAATTCTTCAAATCTGTCTTCCAATATAGCTTGTCTACATTGTTGAGAGAAATTAATCAAGAATCTTAAATTATGAATTGATAACAATGTTTGAGCAGTTGCTTCACCGCATCTGTAAAGGTGTCTGATATATGCTTTAGAATGATTTTTACAAGCATAACAATCACATTTATCATCTAATGGTGAATTATCATCGGCAAACTGAGAATTTTTGATATTCTTTTTACCTTGATAAGTAAAGAATGAACCATGTCTTGCGTTTCTTGTTGGAAGAACACAGTCAAACATATCAATTCCACGTTTAATACCATCTAACAAGTCTTCTGGGGTACCAACACCCATTAGATATCTTGGTTTTGCAGGTGGTAAAAGTGGAGTTGTAAATTCAATATAATGATTCATTATATCTTTTGTTTCACCAACACTTAATCCACCGATTGCATAACCAACAGAATCAAATGTTGAAATAACCTTTGCACTTTCCGCTCTCAAATCGTCAAAGAAAGCACCTTGTACAATTGGGAATAGAGCTTGCTTTGGATTAGTCTTTGAATGATAACATCTTTCTAACCAACGATGAGTTCTTTCCATTGCGAGTTTTGCTTCTTCGTGAGTACAAGGATATGGTGAACATACGTCGAATGCCATGATTATATCTGCGCCGATATCTTGCTGAATTTCCATAGATATTTCTGGGGAAATAAAATGTTCTTTACCGTCTTTTGGATCTCTAAAATGAACACCTTCTTCTGTGATTTTTCTCAAATCAGCTAGAGAGAAGACTTGAAAACCACCCGAATCAGTCAAAACAGGTTTATCCCAATTCATCCAACCATGAATTCCACCGAATTCTTTGACTCTTTTAGAACCAGCTCTCAAATATAAATGGTAAGAGTTTGCCAAAATAATTTGAGCTTCTGTTTCGTACAAATGATGATTTGTAAGCATCTTTACAGATGAATTTGTACCAACAGGCATAAAGATTGGAGTTTTAATTTGTCCATGCGGAGTTGTTAAAACACCGGCTCTTGCGCCAGTTTTCTTATCAATATGTGTTAATTCATAACTAAAATAGTCGTGTTCTTTATTGTAATCCATCTAAAACAACTTCCATCATAGTTTTCCAATTAGTACAAAGTTCTTTTTCTACATCAAAGTAGATAGCCATTTCTCTTTCAGCAGATTCAACACAATCAGAAGCATGAATACAATTACATTTCATCAATGGTGAATAATCCGCTCTAATAGAACCAACATCAGCTTTATCTGGATTTGTTGCGCCAACAATATGTCTAGTTTCAACGATTGCATCTAAACCTTCTACTACCATTGCAACGATTGGAGCTGATGTGATAAATTGTACTAATCCATCGTAGAATGGTTTTCCTTTGTGTTCTGCATAATGACTTGCAGCTTGTTCTGGGGTAACTTCAAGCATCTTCATTGCTATAATTTTAAAACCTTTTTCTTCAAATCTAGTAATAATTTTACCGATTAAACCTCTTTGAACAGCATCAGGTTTAATAGCAACGAATGTTCTTTCAATAGGCATTTGTATATCTCCTCTTTTCTTAAATCCATTTCAATTTAAACATAAACAAATTTATTTTTAAATAAAATGTTGACTTTTGAAAAATTATTCTTAAATAAAACATGTTGGCTAAATGATGAAGATAGAAAAAGGAGTTTATGATGATTTTTGATTTTTTATTTAATGCACACCGTTG
>CAVCIU010000036.1:0-18244 GCA_963602355.1 Methanobacteriaceae archaeon | reverse complement strand
TAAATCAAACAATGAGAGATTTACCTGTTGTTTATGATTTACAAAATATATTTGCGCTACTTTGTATTGTTGGTTTATGTTTCTTGACTTTACCACGTTTGAAAAAGTTGGCAAATGATGAAAGTACTTGGTATCAAAAATGATGAAGAAATTCTGGAAAATAATGAAATCTGAATATCGTCGATTTTTCCATGATGGAGGTTCTGTCCTTATTATGGTAATCGGTGTTATTGCGTATTCAATTTTTTATTCTATTCCATATTCTCACGAGGTGCTTCAAGAGGTTCCTGTTGCAGTTGTTGATATGGATAATACAGAATTATCAAGAGAATTTACTCAACGTCTTGATGCTAATGATAATGTCGAAGTTGTTAGAAAAACTACTGATAAAAATGAGGCTCAACATCTTTTTTATTCAAATAAATTGAAGGGATATATTGTAATTCCAAAAGATTTTGAAAAAGATATAAAAAATGGTAATCAAACTCACGTTTCAATGTATGCTGATTCAAGTTATTTGATTATTTATAAAGCTGTTGCAACTGGTACAACTCAAACGGCAGTGTCTTTGGGTGGTGCTATTGAGGTTAATAGTCTTATGAAACAAGGTGTTCCAAAACAAATGGCAATGAACTTAAAACAACCATTTGAATTTGTTTCAACTCCTCTTTATAACCCTGCTGGTGGGTATGCGACATATATTTATCCGGTAATTTTAATTTTAATTCTTCACCAAACAATTGTTGTTGGGTTGGGTCTTTTACTTGGTACGATGAAGGAGAAACATAGAGATTTTTGTTACCGTAAACAAAATCGAGGGTTTGTCTTGTTTGCTCGTTCGACTGCCTATGTTTTATTGTATATGTTTTATTCAGTATTTTACTATCTGTTGTATCCAGCAATCGTAAATTATCCGATGTCGTACAATTTATTACCACTGTTTATATTCTTGGTACCGTTTTATTATGCAACAGTATTCTTTGCGCATTTCTTGTCTGTTTTGTACACAACAAGAGAATCTTCACTGTTAATCTTCGTTGTATCTTCTTTAATTCTTATTTTTCTTCCTGGGTTTATTTGGCCAAAAGAAGCTATTCCGATGTATTTGAACGTAATTTCGTTCTTTATTCCTGCAACAAAAGGTGTTGACGGAATTATAAAATTAAATCAAATGAATGCAACTTTCTATCAAATATTTGGTGATTTTTGCGTAATAGTATTCCTAGCTGTGTTATATTACTTCTTAGCTCTAAAATTTGCTTGCAAATGCAAATCAGATAGAAGTTAACATTTTTTAATAAAAAAGGCAATTTTTTCGTTTAGGATACTTTAATAGTTATCGATTATTATAAGAAGGTGGAAAAGCATGTCAACAAATGATATTGGAAATATTTCTCAAAGATTAAAGCAAATGCAACAACAACAGTCAACTCAAGCCTCTCAAGATGATGGCTCTACAATTGATGTTTTTAGTACAGGTGATGTTGGTGCAAGAGTTAGTTTAGTAGCAGATGAAAATAATTCATTGTTTACTAAAACTAATTTAATACCAAGTGGTAAAGTTGTTATAAAAGATAAAGAAGGTACTACAAATGATACACCTTTACCAAAAGAATTTGATAAATATGCAGATAATCCAAAAGACGTTGCTGCTTTAAAAGCTTTGACTCCTGAACAATTAGAAAAAGCAAAACAATTTACTTCAACAAAAATGCTTGCTCAAAATATTGCTCAAGTTGTTCAAATCTTTGACAAAGACCAATGTGCAAAAGTTAAACAAAAAGTTGACGATATTACTGAATATATTGGCGGTGATAAAAATACTTTCGCCGTTGTATTAGGTCGTGATAAGTATGATACAAAAAGTTTTAACCTAAATGCTTTAGGTCTAACTTTTAATTTGACTACAGAAATTTTAGATGAAAATTTAGACGTTCGTTCAATTGAGAAAACAGAAGAATTTCAAACTAAAGAAGGTGATAAGTATCGTATGCAAGAAGCTTATGACCTTAAAAATAATACTATTTCAAAAACAAGATACGAATTTGATAAAGACTCAAAAATGCCTTACGTAACTTATGAAATTCGTTCAAAAATTAAAGATGACGGAACTATGATTTCAAGAGAATATACTCGTCCTTCTAATGTTGCAGGTGTTAGAACGGTTGATGTTTTAACAGAAGATGGCTTGAAGGAAGTAAGTTCTGCAAAACAAAAGAAAAATGGTAAAGTCAAAGTTCAAAAAGATATGGAATCTTTAGACGGTACTAGAACGCAATACAAATACAAAGATGACCCTAAAGGTGATAGATATTTGCATTACAAGATTACGGATAAAGAGGGTAAAGTCTTGATGGATAATAAAAAGACATTTACTGTTGTATCTGATAATGAGTTTAAATCAACATTTAACGATAAAAGTTATACAATGAAAATTGCAGATAACAAATTAACAGTAGTTGATGATAAAGATGAAAAACGCACTGCTACGTTTGATTTAGGTGAAGTTAAAGGTGATAGTGAAAAACTTATCAAAACTCTTAAACATCTTTCTGGTGATGAATTATTAGAAATGAGTGAAACAGTTAAAAACTTTGAAGGTATGACAAACGGCTTAGAATCATACTTCAATGGTGTTGATAAATCTCTTCACTCTGGTGATAACTTATTTATCGTACTTCACGAACTTGGTCATGCTAAAGACTTCAAAAATGTTGATGCAACAAACAATATCACTATTTATAAGACTATTGATAACTTGATTTCTCAAAATAAAGATTTATTAGATATTTATAATAGCGAAAAATCAGCATTTACAGAAGCCTTTCCAGAAGCTCAAAGAGAACACGTTGATTACTTCACAAATGCGTTAACTCATTACGGCGGACCTTCTGGTGGTGTAAAAGAAACTGTTGCTGAGGGTAATGCAATTCATACTACACCAATGACACACGAATTGTTGTCATTGAGAACTCAGTATTTGCAACAATATTTCCCAAGAACAATGGCTAAGTTGAATGAGTTATATCAATCAAATGCTAAAAAGGATTTGTCTCAAGCATCAAAACCATTCAAGTTGGAACTTCCAAAATTTGAATTACCAAAAATGGAATATCCAAAAGGAAAATAGAAAATAGCTTAACTAAAAAATGGCCGACCTTTAAAAAGTCGGTTATTTTTTTAGTTTATGTTGAATTTTTGCTTAAAATATTTGTATGCGTATTCTAACCTTGAAAGTTCTTCTTGGTTCTCTTCAGGATTATATTTAGATTTTAACTCTGTATATTTTTTTTGAATATTTTCAAAATTTGAACCCGCAGGAAGATTTAATGCTGAGTAGTGCATTTCTTCTGGTGAAAGAACCTCTTCTTCTGGGAAAAAGTTTTTGTCATAACTATTAGTTGCTTCTTCAAGTTCTTTGTTCATTGTTTCAAAAGCATCTTTTAAAGATACTTCTTTTTTATTTTTATTGATTAAATTTTTAATACCATTAAAAAAGTTTGTCATAATTACTCTTTGTCGATTTTATCTGTTTCATTTCTACGAATTTTTTTGTAACTGTAACAGAAGTAGAATAAAATACCTACTAACATATAACCAATGAATATTGGTGTTGAAGCGCTACCAGATTTGAATGAAGAATAGCACAATCCTGCACAAATTATTACCCCAATCAATGGAACGAATGGAGAGAAAGGAACCTTAAAAGAACGATGAACGTTAGGTTCAGTTTTTCTCAAAATAGGGATTGCTATACAAACAATGATTAATGAGAAGAATGTACCTAAGTTACATAATTCTGCAGAGATTGTAAGGTCTGTAGTTAAAACACCTACTATCATAATTAATCCAATAATCCAAATAATTCTGTTTGGGCTGTTAGTTTTTTTGCTAAGTACTCTTAATGAGCTTGGTAAATAAAAATCTCTACTCATTGCGTAAAGTATTCTTGAACCTGCAATTGTCATAACAAGGTTTACAGAAGTCATAGCTGCCAGAGCACCTAATGAAACTAAACCTGCAATCTTAGATTGACCAATGTAGTTTAGGGCATATGCCATTGGAGCTTCTAAGTTTATTTGATTAAGTGGCATTATACCTGTTAAAACTAAGGCTACTGCCATATATACGATAGTACAAATTACTAATGATAAGATAATTGCGATAGGAATATCTCTTCTAGGTTTTTTACATTCTTCCGAAACGGTCGCTACTGCGTCAAAACCTATGTATGCGAAAAAGATTATAAATGCGCCGATACATATTCCGCTAAAACCGTTTGGTGCAAATGGTACCCAGTTTTCAGGTTTTACATAAAATAGACCAGTGAAGATAAATAATAACGCAATTAGGATTTTAACCCCAACCATAATTGTTGTTACGATTGTAGATTCTTTTGTCCCTCTTGTAATACATAGAGTTAATAGAATAACGAAAACAATTGCCGGCAAGTTAATAGAAAAAGGCATTCCAAAAATATGAGGAACACTACTAATAACGTCAGCACTCTGTTTCATAAGTGTGTGATAATCTGTTACAAGCCATACTGGCGGATTTATAAGCCAATCTGGCAAATATTTATCAAATCCTCTTAAAAACTGGAATAAATATCCGTTCCACGCAATAGCACCAGCAATACCGCCGATGATGTATTCAAGGATTAATAACCAACCAACAATCCACGCAACAAATTCACCTAGAGTTGCGTAGGTATAAATATAAGCACTACCCGCAACCGGCATGATACAAGCAAGTTCGCAATAACATAATGCAGAGAATACGCACGCTACAACTGCTATTATCATAGAAATTGTAACCGCTGAACCTGCTCCTAGTGTTGTTCCAGAACCAGCTGTTGCAACACCGATGATTGTGAATAGCCCTGCACCAAAGATTGCGCCAACCCCAAGCATTACTAAATCAAAAAGTCCTAGTGTTTTTTTGATTTCAGAATTTGCTGCTGTTTCTATAATTTCAGTAGAGTTTTTTCTTTTTATTAAATTTTTTAATAGGGTTGTGATAGTCTCTTTCATACTCTTTTAACCTTAGCACAAACACGTCTTTGTTTTTAGATTTTTAGAGTTATTTTTACATATCAAAACATTTTAAATCCTAAATTAGGCAATTTTTTTTATTCACATGTTTTATACTTCATGAAAAACTATGCAAATTATAGGAGAAATTATATATGGATATTGAAATCAAGAAAAATCAGGGTTTAACGCAAGCAATTGCATCGAAACTAGGTTTATCAAAAGCTGAATGCAAAAAGATTGATACAACCGTTTGGCAAGATGTTATGAAAACTGTTGATGAAGAACAAGCTGCTCGTAAAGAGAAAAATCCTAATGATACAAGTATTTTCTCTGGTGGTAATGATGTTTCAACTATTGATAAAAAAGAAAATTGGAAAAGCAATTTTATAGCAAAAGAAGGTGCAGTTTCATTGAGTGATGAATCTTGGTCAAAGATTTCTGGTATGCTTGGTAAAAAGGAAGCTCCTAAAGCAGAAGAAAAACCAAAAACTGAAGATAAACCTAAGGCAGAAGGTAAAGTTATAAAACGTTCGGTTGACGGTGAAAAGAAAGAGATTCTTGTTACTAAAAATGAAAAAGGTCAAAAGGTTCGTTGTGAATTAAATGCTGACGGTACTGCAGGTGATACTTTGGCTGCAACAAAAACTTTTGGTAACAATAAATATATTTCTGGTGATTTTCCTCCAGAAACTCGTATTTGGGAACGTACAGTAAATGGTCAAAAAGATACACAAATCGGTGTTTATCATGATGACAACGGTAACAAAGTTAGAAAATTGGTTGTTACTGATGCAAAAACTGGTAAGAAAACTCTAGGTGAAGAAATTATTCCAGTAAAAACTTTTGGTAAAAATAAATATATTACTAAAACAGAATTTAATGCAAAAGTTCAAGCTGATTTAGGTGGAAAAACTTTACCGGAAGATGTAACAGCTAAAATCTCTGGTGATAAAATTACGTATAAATGCAACGGCAAAACTATTTCCAGAGAAGCAGTTTTAGCAAAGATTAAATAATTGATAAAATTTAAAAATAAAAACTCCTCTTTGTGTAAGGGGAGTTTTTATTGAAAAGGTCTTATTATTTGCTTTAGTGTAATATAGTTAACTGTCTAATTGTTAAACTTTTATACTCCTTTTATATTTTCTAAAAAGGAGATATTTTATGGCAGCAAACTTAAATAGAAAAACTTTTGATGAAATGATTACTAAGGGCAAAGGTGTTTCACTGGTTGATTTTTGGGCACCTTGGTGTGGACCTTGTAGACAACAAGTTCCAATTGTTGATGCTTTAGCTGATGAAATTTCTAAAAAAGCTTTCGTCGGAAAAGTTAATGTTGAAGAGGAATCTATTCTTTCAAAAATGTTTGATATTATTTCTATTCCGACATTGATTGTTTTCAAAAATGGTCAACCTGTTGAGAGAATGTCTGGTTTGCATACAAAACCGCAACTTGAAGAAGCTATTCAAAGACATTTATAGATTACCAATTTTCAGAACCATATTTTTCGTAAAATTTTAAAATGTCATTTATTTTACCAATTCTTTTATTAATTTCGTTAATTTGGTCTTGATTTTTGGCTAATTTCAAAAGCTCATTTAATTCTCGTAAATTATCCTTTTGATGTTTAATTTCTTGAATTTTGTGGGCTTTTTGTTCTTCTAACCAACCTTGAAACCCGCAATGGGGAGGAACTATTGACCACGCGGAAAATGGGTTTAGTCTGCAAAGAAGTGGTCTGTGTTCGTAATCTCCACATTTGTTGTCATCTCTTAGGTATTTGCACTTGTAAAAAGTTATGTCTTCAGACTTTTGAGATGTTCTTGAAAGAATATTTTCTACGATTTCTGCGGATTCTTTTTTCGCTTCTTCAATTGTGTCGAAAGGTACAAAAACACTTAAAAAATCTGTTGCTGAGTCGTCGCCTTGAGCCTTCTTTTCAAGGAGTTCTTTATAGGTGAATTTTGTAGTTACAACACGGCAACAATCGCCACACATTCTACAAAGTTCTTGTGGACGATTTTTGACCATATTTAATAATTCTTGTTTCTCTTCTTCTCTCATAATTTTTTATAGAAAGGGCTTAATCTGAAAGATTAAGCCCTCTTAAAATATTTTAAATCTCTTATTTTTTGTTTACTTCTTTAGCAATTTCTGCTGTGATGTCTTCACCACCATATAATACTGTGCCTTTTGCAAGTACTAAATCATAACCAGAAGATTGTGCTTGTTTAGTAATAATATTTGAGATTTTCTTATCAATTTCTGCTAATTTTTTAGAATAGCTTTCAGCATTAGCTTTTCTTTTTTGAACTAATGATTGTTGATATTTGTTAGCTAATTTTGCTTTGTTTTCATCTGTTGATTGTCTATCAACGTCAGCTTTTGCATTTTCAACGAATTTTTTCATATCTTCAATATTTTTTAGTTGTTCTTTCTTTAATGCTTTAACTTGGTTTGAAGATTCAACTAATTTTGGAACATCTACAACTGCAACTTTGTATGCTGCTGGTGATTGAGACATTGCAAAGTTATTTACACCCAAACCTAATACAAACGCAAATGCTACGATACCTAATATTTTTAAATTTTTCATGTGATAGTCCTTTCTTTTTTTTCTTATTATATAATAAAAAATTTTCTTTTGTATTAGAAAATTGATTAATATTACATGTAAAGTTTTAATACATATTTGAAACGAAGTTATGTTTTTAGATAAGATAATAAAAAAGAGGAATATAAATATGGTTAAAGTTGCAGTTTGCGGTGCAAGCGGAAAAATGGGTAAAGAAGTTGTAAAAATGGTCAAAGAATCACCAAATCTTCAACTTATTGCCACAATTGATATAAAAGATGCAGATTATACTTCTATTGAAGAAGCTTGTAAGAATAGTGAAATTGATGTTTTAGTTGATTTTACAAATCCTGATTCTGTATATAAGAATGCAATGGATTGTTTGAATAACGGAGTTAGACCTGTAATTGGTACAACAGGTTTATCAGATGAACAGATTGAAAACTTGAGAAAACTAACTTCTGAAAAAGGCATAGGTTGCTTTATTGCTCCAAACTTTTCTACAGGTGCGGTTTTGATGATGGAATTTGCAAAAAAAGCTGCAAAATATTTTGATAATGCAGAAATTATTGAACTTCATCATAACCAAAAGAAAGATGCACCTTCTGGTACTGCAGTTAAAACTGCTAAAATGATGAGCGAAGCTAAAAACTCATTCACAAACGGCAATTGTGCTGAGAAAGAATTGATTGAGGGCTCAAGAGGCGGAGACTCTTATTCAAATATTCATATTCATTCAGTTCGTATGCCTGGATATATGGCTTCTCAAGAAGTTTTATTCGGTAGCGATGGACAAATTTTAACTATTAGACACGATTCATCAAATAGAGCATGTTATATGCCAGGGGTTAAAATGGCAGTTGAATACATTGCTGAACATGATGAATTCGTTTGGGGATTAGAAAATATTTTATAACAGGAGATAAAATTATGACAGGAAAAGCTAATTTAGCTGTTTTAGGTGCAACAGGTGTTGTAGGAAGACATATCTTAGAAATTTTAAAAGAACTAGAAGTTCCTTATAATACAATTAAATTTTTATCAAGTAAAAAATCTGCTGGTTCAAAGATTATGTTTGACGGCAAAGAATATACTGTAGAAGAAGCTACACCAGAAAGTTTTGACGGTGTAAATGTAGTATTAGCATCTGCGGGTGGTTCTACAAGTAAAATGTTTGCACCAGAAATTGTTAAACGTGGCGGTGTAATCATTGATAACTCAAGCGCTTTCAGAATGGATAAAGATGTTCCATTGGTTATTGCTGGTGTTAATGATGAAGATTTAAAATTACACAAAGGTATTATTGCAAATCCAAATTGCTCAACTTCTCAATTGATGTTAGCATTAGAACCTTTGAATAAAAAATTTAAAATTAAAAGATTGATTGTTTCTACTTATCAATCAGTTTCAGGTGCTGGTTTAAAAGCGATTAATGAATTGAAAAATTCTACACAAGCAAAATTAAACGGCGAAAAATTTGAACCAGTTGCTTTCAAAAAAGATATTGCCTTCAACTGTATTCCGCAAATTGACGTGTTCTGCGACAATGATTACACAAACGAAGAAATGAAAGTCGTTAGAGAAACAAAGAAAATTCTTCACTTAGCAGAAGATACACCAATTACTTGTACTGCAGTAAGAGTTCCAGTATTTGTAAGCCACAGTGAAGCTGTTGATGTTGAATTTGAAGAAAAAGTTGATAAAGCTTCTGTAACAGAAGTTCTAAAAAATGCTTATGGCATTGAAGTTGTTGATGATACAGCAAATTATGTATATCCAGTTCCAACAGAAGCAGAAGGCAAAGACCCAGTTTATGTGGGCAGAATTAGAAAATGTTTAGCATTTGATAATGGTATTTCCTTCTTCTGTGTTGCCGACAATTTAAGAATTGGTGCAGCTTTAAACACTGTAAGATTAGCAAAATTAGTTATTGAACAAGGATTATACTAATGTTTAATTTAATAGAAAAAGAAAATTTAGTTTCAACAATTGAAAAATTAAGAAAACAAGGTAAAACAATAGTAACAACAAATGGTTGCTTTGATTTGTTGCATGTAGGGCATGTCCGTTACTTGCAAAAAACAAAAACTTTTGCAGATGTTTGCATTGTAATGTTAAATTCTGATGCCTCTGTAAAGCGCTTAAAAGGCGAAAGTAGACCTCTAAATAACGAACGAGACAGAGCAGAAATTTTATGTGCTTTATCTTGTGTCGATTATGTGGTAATATTTGATGAGGATACACCACGTAACCTATTAGACATCATAAAACCAGATGTACATACAAAAGGTGGAGATTACACATTAGATACTCTTCCAGAGGCTGATGTGATTAAGAAAAACAACATTCATGTTGAATTTATAACATTTGTAGAAGGAAAATCTACATCAAACATTATTAATAAAATGAATAATCATCATAATTAAGGAGAAAAAGATAAAATGGCAAAATTCAAAGTTGAAGAAATTGCACAAATTGTAGGCGGTATCTTAAGCAAGGTAGAAGATGCAGAAGTATCAATGATTGCACCACCTCTACTTGCCGACGAATCAACATTAGCGTTAGCTTTTGAAGAAGAAGAAATTGAAAATCTTGCAAAAACTAAAGCAAAAGCTGCATTAGTTCCATTAGGCGTTTCAATCGATAGAATGACTACTATTGAAGTTGAAAGACCAAGACTTGCAATGATGAAATTATTAACTTTATTCTATGAAGAACCAAAAGTTAATGGAGGTGTTCACCCTTCTGCTGTTGTTGACCCAACTGCTGAATTAGGTGAAGGTGTTAAAATCGGACCTAACGTTGTAGTTGCTGCTCACGCAAAAATTGGTGCAAAAACTAGAATTTTGGCAAATTGTTATATTGGCGAAGCTGCTCAATTGGGCGAAAATTGTTTCTTACATTCTGGCATCAATATTGGTACAAGAGTTAAAGTTGGTAAAGATTGTATTTTCCACAACGGTGTTTCTCTTGGTGCTGACGGTTTCAGTTTTGTAACTGAAAACCCTGATAACATTGAACAAGCTAGAAAAGGTAAAGAATTATCAGAAAACACTCAACAAGTTATTTTCAAAATTCCTTCATTGGGTTCAGTAGTAATTGAAGATAACGTTGAAATCGGTGCAAACACTACAATTGACCGTGGTACTATCGAAAATACAACTATCGGAGCTAACACAAAAATTGATGACCAAGTTATGATTGGTCATAACTGCCGTGTTGGTAAAGGTTGCTTGATTGTTTCACAAGTTGGTATTGCAGGTAGCTGTGTTATCGGCGACAGAGTAGTTATCGCTGGTCAAGCTGGTTTGGCTGACCATATTGAAATCGGTAGCGACTCAATTATCGCAGCTAAAGCTGGTGTTACAAAATCATTCCCAGCTAAATCAATTATCGTTGGTATTCCAGCTGTTCCTAAAAAAGAATTTATTAAACAAATCAAAACAGTTAGAGATGCTGGTGAATTGATTGCAAAATTCAAAAAATATGAACCATTATTAAAAGGATTTATTGAGGATACTGAAGAATAATGGGTACAATTTCTAAAACAATCAATGTTACTGGTAACAGCTTGATGAAAAATCAAGACACATCTGTTGAAATAAATCCAAACGATTTAGGTCAAATTAGATTTTTCGTGAAAAATTCTAAAGAACCTGTAATTGCCCATGTGGATAATTTAGTTTCAACAGATCATTGTGTTACTATTGGCAACAAGAACAAAGATAAAGTAATGCTTATTGAACACTTTATGGCGGCTTGTGCTTTTTGTGGCATTGATTCTATAGATGTTAACATTAGCAATTACGAACTTCCTATTCTTGACGGTAGTTCTCTTGAATGGGTTAAGTTGTTCAAAAATGCAGGTATAAAAAAATCAAAACAAAAATTTTATACAGTATCAGAACCTGTGTATTATCTAAACGGTAAAACTTCTTTAATCGTTGTTCCGGATAAAGAATTATACATTTCTTACTCTGTTAACTATGACCACCCTGATTTAAACAACCGTTGGGTATGTTTTAATCATAAAGTGAAAGAAGAGGAAATTATCGGCGCAAGAACATTTGGTTACTTAAAAGATTTGAAAAAATATCAACTTTTAGGTTTTGCAAGAGGTGTAACTTACGATAATACAGTCGGTTTAAAAGATGAAGGTTATACAACAGAATTGCGTTCTGCTTATGAACCAGCAAAACATAAAATTCTTGATTTGATTGGCGATTTTAACCTTACTGGTTTTAATCCATTAAACTTTAAAGCACAAATTATTGTGAAAGAAGCAGGACATGCTGTTCATGGTATTGTGGCAAGAGAATTGAAAGACAAATTAGTTGAAATTTAAGGAGAAAACTAATGGCAGATGAAATTTTAAGCTTTGATATTATGGAAATTATGGAGATGATTCCACATCGTTATCCATTTTTATTAGTTGACAGAATTACAGAATGTGTTCCTGGTAAATATGCTAAAGGATATAAAAATTTGACAATGAACGAAGAATTCTTCCAAGGTCATTTTCCAAACAATCCTATTATGCCAGGAGTTTTACAAGTTGAAGCAATGGCTCAATGTTCAGCTCCAATTCTTTGTACTTTAGAACAATTCAAAGGTAAATTGGCATTATTTGCTGCACTTGAAAATGTTAGATTTAAAAACATTGTTCGTCCAGGAGACAGACTTGATATGGAAATTCAACTTACAAAATTGAAAGGTCCTATCGGTAAATGTCATGCTGTAGGTATCGTTGATGGCAAAGTTGTTGTTGAAGCTGATATGACAGTTTGCATGAAATAATTTTAGAAAAGTATTTTTGAGGGGCTGATTTTTTAAAAATCAGCCCCTCATTTTTTAGATATTAAGGATATATAAATATTTTTAATATTTTTAAATATTCCTATATAATAAAATAAGAAGAGAATTAAAATTTGGAAGGAATTTGGAAATATGATAGATAAAACAGCTATAATTCACCCTACTGCTGAGATTGCAGAAGACGCAATTATCGGACCAAACGTAGTTATTGGTGAAAACGTAAAAATTGGTAGCAGAACAAGAGTTATTGCAAATGCGTTTGTAGAATTTGCAGAAATTGGTGAAGATTGTACAATCAGCCCATTTGCAACAATTGGTTCTGAACCTCAAGATTTAGGATACAAAGGCGAACCTACAAAGGTTGTTATCGGTAACGGTACAATTATTAAAGAAAACGCAACTGTACACAGAGGTGCAGCTTGTGGCGATTTCACAACAAGAATTGGAGAAAAATGTTTATTAATGGTTGGTACTCACGTTGCTCACAACTGTGTATTAGGTGATCAAGTTATTATGGCAAACCTTGCAACACTTGGTGGACATTGCCACGTTGGTTTTGGTGCTTGGTTAGGCGGAATGACTGTATTCCACCAAAACGTAAGAGTTGGTGATATGGCTATTATCAGTGGTTTCTCTGCAACACGTCAAGATATCTTACCATATTCAAAAGGTGAAGGTAGACCACCTGTTCCAACAGGATTGAATGTTGTTGCTATGAGAAGAAGAGGTGTTTCTCAAGAAGATAGAACAGCTATGAATGAGGCTTTCAAGTTATTGATTTCACCTGAATACAACACAACTCAAGCTATTGAAAAAATTCAAGCAGAAATTCCAATGAATAAATATATTGAAAACATGATTGAATTTATTAAATCATCAAAACGTGGTGTTTTATTAAAATCTCATAAGACTGGTAATGCTTCTCTAGGTTTAGAAGAAGAATTATAATCAAAAATAAATTTATATTTAAGAAGGCGCCGACTTTAGTCGGCGCCTTCTTTTATTTTTATCTTTAATCTTCATCAAGAGATTTCATAGAAACTCCGACTTTGTTCGGAAATATATTTTTCAATTTGTTAGCCAAATCATTTGTTGCATTTACCCAGAAGTGCGCAGAAGTTAGGATTTTAGTTTCGCCGATTATGTCGTCGTTTAGTTTTATAACCACTGGGTCGAAACCTGTATTTTTAACCATAACGTCTTTTAGTGCAACGAGTTCTTCGTATGGTAAATCTTGAAGAAGTTCGACTGTCATAATGTTGCAGTTATCAACTGGACGAACATTATCTACGACTAAACTTGGGTTTTCTCTGTTTTCGTCGTCATCGCGATAATTTACTTTACCTGTTATGATAACTCTTTGTTCTGGTTGCAAGAAATCGTTAAATTCTAACAATTTTTTGTGGAAACAAACAGTTTCCATTTTGCTTGTTAAATCTTCAATAGTACAGATTTTTAAGAATTTAGTCGGGTCTTTTTTCGTTGGAATTTGTCTTGCTGCAGAAATAAGACCGCAAATTGTAACCACTTTATCTTTTTCCATACCTTTAATTTCTGCAATTTTGTGAGTTGCAAGGTACGGAAGTTTGTCTTTAATACTTGATAATGGGTGAGAACTTACGTAGAAGCCTAGAAATTCTTTTTCAAAGTTTTGAATTTCTCTTTGAGGATATTCTTCATCTGTACCTGAAAGCTGGAATTGTGCACCTGCAAAGTCCTCTGTATCTTCAAGTCCTGCGAATAAACTTACTTGTCCTGATTCTTTTTGTTTAGCTTCTCTTGAAGCTGTTGCAACGATGTATTCAAGGTTGTCTAATAATTGTTTACGGCTTTTTTCAATACTTGAGAACGCACCCGCTTTTATCAAACCTTCTAAAACTCTTTTGTTTGTTGCTTTTGAGTCCATACGTTTGCAGTAATCGTAGATTGATTTAAAGTCTCCGTTCAGTTCTCTTTCTTTGATGATTAAATCAACAACGACTTCACCTACTTGCTTGATAGATGCTAAACCGAAACGAATATTGTCTCCGTCTGGGTAGAATTCTGCGAAGGATTTGTTGATATCAGGTGGTAATACTTGAATACCTTTCTTTTGTGCATCTTCAATATAAAGAGCAGTTTTTTCTGCATCAGTTGAAACACTTGAGATTAGGCAAGCTAAATATTCAACTGGATAATGAGCTTTTAAATATGCTGTTTGATAAGCAACAAAGGCATAAGCTGCAGAGTGGCTTCGGTTGAAACAGTATGATGCGAATTTTTCAATTTTTTCAAATAAGTCTGTCGCATCTTTTGCGCTCATACCGTGTCTTGCAGAGTTTTCGATAAATTTACCTTTTTGCTTCTGCATTTCTTCAATTTTTTTCTTACCCATCATACGACGAACCATATCGGCTTGACCTAATGAGTAATCGGCAAGGACTTGGAACACTTGCATAATTTGCTCTTGGTAAACGATTGTACCGTACGTATCTTTTAGTACTGGTTCAAGTAATGGGTGAGGATAAGTAACCGCAACACGTCCGTGTTTTCTGTCTACGAATTCATCAACCATGCCGGAATCTAGTGGACCTGGACGGAACAAGGCAACTAAGGCACCCATATCTTCAAATACGTCGGGTCTTAATCTTTTTACAAGGTTTTTCATACCCGCAGATTCAAGCTGGAAGATACCGTCTGTATCCCCTTTCATTAATAGTTTATAAACAGCCTTATCATCAAGCGGAATATCATTAATTGCGATACGTCTGCCTGTACGTTTTTCAATCAAATCAACTGTTTTATAAATTGTAGTTAAGTTTCGTAAGCCCAAAAAGTCCATTTTTAATAAGCTTAAAACTTCGGTAACATCGTGTGGCGGATAACCTGTTTGAACAATACCATCTTTAGACGGTTGAACTGGTAAGATTTGGTCCAAAGGTTTTGGCGCAATGATTACACCTGCTGCGTGAGTACCAGTGTTGTTTTTGATACCTTCAATAGCAACGGCTAAATCAACCCATTTTTTCATACCAACAGTTTTACCTGTTTCAATATCAATTACGAATTGAGTATCTTCATCATAATGTTGTCTTAATTCAGAACCTTCAAATTGAATGGCTTTACCTAAGGTTTTTGCTTTGTCGTCTTGTGATAATGCGTATTCAATACAAGGGTCGATTAATGATGCCATTCTGTTACTATCAGCAAATGGTATTCTCAAAATACGAGCAACACCTTTGAAGGCCGCTTTGGCTGCATAAGTACCAAAAGTAATGATTTGACAAACTCTGTCTTCGCCGTATTTCTTTGTAACGTAATCAATTACTTCGCCACGACGTTCGATACAAAAGTCGATATCAATATCTGGCATTGTGAAACGTTCTGGGTTCAAGAATCTTTCAAACAAGAGTTTATGTTCAATTGGGTCAAGGTCTGTAATCTCAAGAGCATATGCAACAACAGAACCGGCTGCTGAACCACGACCAGGACCTACAGGAATTCCGTGAGTTTTTGCATAGTGGATAAAGTCCCACGTGATTAAGAAGTATGCAGCAAAACCCATTTGGTCAATTACACTTAACTCATACTCTGCACGTTGTTTTAATTCTGGTGTGATTTCTCCATATCTCTTTTTCATACCTTCAAATACAAGGTAGTTAAGATACGTTTCTGAATCATAACCTTTTGGAACTTCGTATGCAGGAAGTGGAGACTTACCCAATTCTAATGTAAGATGACATTTTTCTGCAATTGCTACTGTATTGTTAATACATTCTTCAAAAGTCTTATCATCTAACCAGCTAAAACTTTCTCTCAATTGTTCTGCTGTTTTTACATAGAATTCGTTACCCTCAAAGTGGAAACGATTTGGGTCATCTTTTGCACTATTAGTATTCATACACAATAAAGTATCGTGCATATCAGCATCAGACTTCTTCAAATAGTGAGAGTCGTTTGTGATAACCATTTTGATATCAAGTTCTCTTGCTATTTTTATTAATTCAGGGTTAGTCTTCTTTTGGTCGTCTAAACCATGATCTTGTAATTCTATATAGTAGTCTTCACCAAATAAATCTTTATATTGTTTTGCGACTTCTCTTGCTTTTTCAGGTTCGTGTTTTAAAAGATTTTGTAGAACTTCACCACCTAAACATGCTGACAAACAGATTAAACCTTCGTGATGTTCTTTTAAAAGTTCCCAGTTAATACGTGGTTTGTAATAAAAACCATTACACCATGCTACAGATGTAAGTCTTATAATATTTTGATAACCAGTTTTATCTTTTGCGATTAAAACTAAGTGATAAAGAGGGTTGTGCAAATTATTCTTTACTGTGATATCTCCATCATGCACGTAAAATTCGCAACCTAAAAGAGGTTTGATACCTTCTTCTTTTGCAGTTGTATAAAGTTCCATATCACCATACATAACACCGTGATCGGTTATGGCAATTGCCGGCATGTTATTTTCTTTGGCGAATTTAACATAATCCTTAATTCTTATTGCGCCGTCAAGTAATGAATACTCTGTGTGCACATGCAATGGAACATATTGCATTGTCATTTGCGACTTACCTCTTGATTTAACCCTATTTATAAGCTAGTAATGACAAATAATGTCATTTATATTTCGCTATCCTTACATATCTATTTTAGCATGCTAAATTCAAAACTTGAAAGCAAAAAATATATAATTATAATATTAGTATACATAATTTTATGGAGAAGATAATGAGATTTAAGAAAGCTTTAACTATTTTTGTGGCAACGTTAGTTATGACAGGTGTTTCTGTTCAAACACCTTCACTTGCAAGAGATGTTAGTGAAAATGCTACAATCGCATCAAGAGAAGGTTATCCTAAACGTTATAATAGCGAAGAGTATTTGAAACTTATTAAAAAAGAATATAGAAAAGTTACTAAAGATGAAAATATTGCGGTTGCTTTGGATATGATGAAGGATACAACTGCTGATTTCTCGCGCTCTGCAATTGTTGGATATAACTTAACTCAAAAACCAGTTAAAATTATGTTCAAAGATTTGTCTAAAATTGACGAAAAATACGCATCATTTGATGCTTTGGGTTGGAAAAAAGGTACAAGATTATATATTTATATAAATGAAAGTCATTATGATGCACCACCGGCTGCGATTGCTGCGTTGTTGTCTCATGAGGCTTTACACCAAGATGAATATAATTCATTGGCAGAAGAAACTTACGCATGGACTATGGAGGCTGCTGTTTGGTGTGAAATGACTGAACTTTACCCTGAAGAAACAAAGATTTCTCACCCTCTTGTAACAAGAGAAGAAACACTTAAAAAACTGTTTATTAAAGGTAGATATTCTGATAAGTATATTAAAAAGAGTGTGCACTCAAATAGAGGTTATCAAGATTTGCCACAAACTTCTCCAGGATTTGAAAAACTGTAGGTTGGTATGGACAAAAAATATTACGTATATATTTTGTTAACAGAGGATAATACCTTGTATTGTGGCTATACAGATGACGTTGAGAAACGTTTTGAAAAACACAAGCAAGGGCTAGCTGCAAAGTATACACGTGCTCATAAACCTGTTAAAGTTGTTTATACACATGAATTTGATACCAAATCAGAAGCCATGAAGGAAGAATGCAGGATTAAGAAACTGCCTAGAATTAAAAAGCTAGAATTAATAAATAATAAATAACTCTAAAACAAGACCTTTGATGTATTTCGAGGGTCTTTTAATGTCTTTATTTACCCCAACTTTACCCAATTGTTACGAAATGTAAACATGAATTTTAAAGCCTAGAACTCAGTATTCATAATTCTTTTGACCTATTAACACCAT
>CAVCIU010000035.1:0-18406 GCA_963602355.1 Methanobacteriaceae archaeon | reverse complement strand
TATACTCTCTCTCTTAATATCCTCGTGTTTATTTAATGTTTGTCGCAATCGGCAAACTTTTTTTTTGAGGGGTTTGCAGAGGCTGGAGAGTTTTTGCATTTGAGATGAAATCAAAAATGCAAAACTCGGAATTGCCGTTTAACGCAAACGCAGAAAGTGCGTGAGTCAGGGATATGGTGAAATTTAGTATAGATTGAAAATTTAAAATAATATTTAGGAGGTTTTCCCTCAAGTAATGCTTAATTCACCAATTAACCCACTTGAAAACCTTATTTTTCTTCGTTATAATTAGGCTGTAAATAAATTATGAATTATAAAGGAGCCATTATGCCAACTTACATTGAAGATATCGTTGCAAGACAAGTTTTAGATTCAAGAGGTAATCCTACTGTTGAAGTTGATGTTAAATTATCAAGTGGTGTTGTTGGTAGAGCGGCTGTTCCTTCTGGCGCATCAACTGGTTTGTTTGAAGCTCTTGAACTTCGTGATAATGATGAACACAAATACATGGGTAAAGGTGTTCTAAAAGCAGTTGATAACGTTAATACAAAAATCGCTTCTGAATTGATTGGCGAAAACGCTGCTAATCAACAAGAAGTAGATAGAATTATGAGAGAATTAGACGGCACTGATAACAAGTCAAAATATGGTGCTAACGCAATCTTAGGTATTTCTCTTGCAAGTGCAAAGGCTGCATCTTTAGCTTATGAAATGCCTTTATACAGATACTTAGGCGGTATCAATGCTATGACATTACCTGTTCCAATGATGAATATTATCAACGGTGGTGTTCACGCAGACAACAATGTTGATTTTCAAGAATTTATGATTGCGCCTGTTGGTGCTAATTCTTTCTCTGATGCAATTAGAATGGGTACAGAAGTTTTTCATACTTTGAAAGGTATTTTGAAAAATAAAGGTTATGTAACTTCAGTTGGTGATGAAGGTGGTTTTGCACCAAATCTTAATTCAAATGAAGAAGCTCTTTGCTTTATTGTTGAAGCTATCCAAAAAGCTGGTTATACAACAGATGATATCAGAATTTGTTTAGACGTTGCGTCAAGTGAATTCTATGAAGATGGCAAATATACTCTTGCAGGTGAAAATAGAACTCTTTCAAGAGAAGAAATGGTTGAATTCTTGGAAGAATGGGTTGACAAATATCCAATTATCTCAGTTGAAGACGGTATGGCTGAAGAAGACTGGGAAGGCTGGGAAATGCTTACTCGTAAAATCGGTCATAAATGCCAACTTGTAGGTGATGATTTATTCGTTACTAATACAAAGAGATTGAGTGAAGGTATTAAACGTGGTATTGCAAATTCAATTTTGATTAAGGTAAATCAAATTGGTACATTGTCTGAAACTCTTGATGCTATTGCAATGGCTCAAGCTGCAGGTTATACAACAATTGTTTCACATCGTTCTGGTGAAACAGAAGATACATTTATTGCAGATTTAGCAGTTGCAACAAACAGCGGCCAAATTAAGACAGGTTCTGCATCTCGTTCTGACAGAATGGCTAAATACAACCAATTAATCAGAATTGAACAAGAACTTGGTTCGGCTGCAAAATATCTAGGTTTAGAAGCTTTTAGCGGTCATAAATCTAATCAAAGATATTCAATTATTTAATTTGATTTATGTTAAAATAATCCTATGAATAAATATTTTAAATGGGGTTTATTGTTGTTATACGTGATTATAACTTTTGTAAGAGTTATGAATCATCAAACTTGGTATGACGAAGCAAGAGCTTGGTTGATTGCCGAAAACTTAAATCTTTTTGAAATATTTGATTTAATGAAAATTGAAGGACATACTTTTGTTTGGTTTGTCCTTTTGATGCCGTTTGCAAAAACACATTTTGCGTATCCTTATTCAATGCAACTTATGAATTGGATATTTTGTGTTTTGGCTGTTTTTGTAATGTGGAAATATTCGCCATTCAATAATTGGGTAAAAACTTTGATAACTTTTTCTGTACCATTTTTTCTTTGGTACCCAGTACTTGCAAGATGTTATTCAATAGGTATTTTACTTTTATTTATATTAATGGCGATGTTCAAGGATAAACTCAAACACCCAATTGTATATTCTGTTTTAATTTTATTAACGGCTAATACTAGCGTGATGGCTATTGCTGGAGCTTTCGCTTTTGCTTGTATATTTTTGTACGAATTAATAAAAAATAAACAGTACAAAGATTTGAGTATATGCTCTGGTGTTGGCATTTTGTGTGCTGTTCTTCTGTATTTACAATTATTTGGTGCAGATGCGTCGATTACGGGTAGACCTGAATATTTAGACGGTTTAAGTTCAAGCTTTTTCTTAAATGTGTTTATTTTTCCACATATTGTTAATGCGATTTTGCTTGTAGTTTTTACAATTGCGACATTGTTTAGCATTTCTAAAAATAAAACTGCAATGTTTTTTTTAGTAAGTACGTACACTTTGTTGCTTATTGTTTTTCATTTTGTGTATTCGGGAAATGAATGGCATCATTATTTCTTTTACATTTATTTTATTGTTGCTTGTTGGATTTTTATGTTGGAAAATCAAGAAAAAGCAATTTACAAAAAATTTCTAATAACCATTTTAGCTTTAATTTCAATATTTTACTGTTTTGATTACAGATATAGAATGGGAACTTTTCATTCTGGGTCAAAATATTTAGCTGAAAAGGTTGAGGAGTTAAATAAAAATTCTTCTATAATTTTTGTGGGTAAAAACTTTTTCCAACTAATTCCATATATTGAAGATAAAAATATTGATTATTATTATGCACATACTTCTAAAAAGATTGATAATCCTATAAAAGAAGAATCAAAAATTATAAAAGCCTTATCGCCAGAAGTTTTATCAGAAATTTATGGTAGAAAAGAAAGCACTTATCTTTTTGTTTTATCTAAAGATACTAAATTGAATGATTTCTCCGTGAGCTACAATAACGTGGTTTACAACCTTGATTTAGAAGAAATCTTTGGAAATAACGTTTATATTTTCAAGGTAAATACTAAATAAGTTAAATTGTATTGCTAACTACTTTACAACAAGTCTTGTAAAGTGTATTATAATATCACTAGATAATCTGTTCAAGGAGAGAACGTTGGTAGAAAAATATAATATAAAAGGTGGTACACCATTAAAAGGTGAGGTAAATATAGGTGGGGCGAAAAATGCCGTGCTTAAACTTATGGCGGCTTCTATTTTAGTAAAAGGGGCTACAAAAATTCATAACGTTCCTGAACTTACTGACGTTGAAATAATGTTAAGTGTTATTGAACAGTTAGGTGCAAAAACTCATTATAACAGAGTTACAAAGTCTATCGAAATTGATGCAACTGATTTAACAAGTGTAACAGCTAAATACGAACTAGTTAGCAAAATGAGAGCATCATTTATTATTTTAGGGGCTTTGGTTTCAAGATGTAGAGAAGCTGTTGTTGCACTTCCTGGTGGTTGTGCTATCGGCGAAAGAAGAGTTGACTTCCATATCAAAGGTTTGGAAGCAATGGGTGCAAAAATTAAAATCGAAAACGGTTATGTAATTGCAAAAGCACCAAAATTAACAGGTTGTGAAATTTATTTAGATATTCCATCAGTTGGCGCTACTGAAAACTTGATGTTAGCCGCTATTTTAGCTGACGGTACAACAACAATTCAAAATGCCGCAAGAGAACCAGAAATCATCGACCTTGCTAACTTCTTAAATGCAATGGGTGCAGATGTTGTTGGTGCTGGTACTTCTGATATTACAATCAATGGTGTTAAACAAGAAGATTTACACGAAATTGAATACACAACAATTCCAGACAGAATTGAAGCTGGTACTTTCATGACAGCTGTTGTAGCTACTCGTGGTAAAGCTCTTATTAAAAATATTTTCCCAGCTCACTTAACTTTCTTTACTAACAAGTTATTGAAAATGGGTGCAAGTATTAAACTTATTGAACCAACTGTGATTGAGGTTTCTTGTAAATCAAGATTGAATACAGTAAACTTTGTTACTCAACCATATCCAGGGTTCCCAACTGACTTGCAATCAATGGCAATGGTATTATTATCAACTGCAAACGGTGTTGGTATTATTACTGAAAGCCTTTATGAAAACAGATTTATGCAAGTTCCTGAATTAAGACGTATGGGTGCTGATATTCATCAAGACAGAAACCACGCAATTATTAAAGGTGTTAAAAAATTAACAGGTACAACTCTTAGTGCAAGTGATTTGAGAGCGGGTGCTTCTCTTGTTGTCGCTGCGCTTATGGCAGAAGGTTCTTCAATTATTGAAAATCTTTACCATATCGACAGAGGTTACGAAAACTTTGAACAAAAGATTTCTTTATTAGGTGGTAAAATCGAAAGATTTGATTCAGATAATTCATCTGATAATGATTTGAAAGGGGTTTACGATGCAAGAATATAAACGTTGGTATGACCATGACCCATTATTATTAGAGGTCGTAAATCTTTTGAAAGATTATCAAGAAGAATTGAAAGCACAAGCAGAAGTTTTTCTAAAAATGATTGAAGAACAAGTTTCTAAAGCAGCTTTAGATAGATTTTACGAAATGGTAAAACCTGCAAATGGTACTCGTTGGTACGATAAAGATCCAGTTATTTCTATGACTGTTGAGTTATTACGTGTCGTTCCACCAGATGTTCAAAGAAAATGTGCGTTGCACTTCATCGATTCGTTAAGAGAGATGGGTATTGATTATCAAAGCCCTAATTTAAAATAATGTTTAAGTCTTTAAATAGTGAAAATTTAATTTCTTTTAAAAATAATGTTTTAAAATCAAAATCTTTTACTGTAAGTGGTGTTACATCTTTCTTACGGTTGTTGCTTGCTGAAAAAGTTTTAGAGTATTCTAAGAAAAAAATACTTTTTATTACTCCAACTGAGCAAGATGCGTTGAAATTTCAGAGCGATTTTAAGAAGGTTTTTGACAAAAATTCTGAAATCTTTCCATTTCAAGAAATTTCACTTTACGAAAATGTTGCAAGAAACAAATATGAATACGCAAGACAAATTGAACTTTTGGAAAGTAAGCCAGAAGTGCTTTTTGTACCAGTAAAAGCTTTGTTAGAAAAATTTCCTAATGAAAAGTTTTTCAAGAAAAATACTTTAACTTTGAAAAAAGGCGAAGATATTAATTTAAAAGAATTTCTTCAAAGTCTTGTAAACCTTGGTTATAAAAGAGAAACTATGGTTACTGATATTGGCGAATTTTCTGTGCGTGGAGATATTATTGATATTTTTACTTTAGAAGAAAACCCTGTAAGAATTGAGCTTTGGGGTGATGAGATTGTCGATATTAGATATTTTAATAACGAGACTCAAAAATCAATTTCAAAGGTTGAGAAAGTTTCAATCAAGCCTTGTTACAAGTTTATTACAGGCGATTATGAAGAAGGTATTGAGGTTTATCAGTCTGAATATAATTCGGAATTAGTTAGTATTCTTGATTATTTCAAGGATTATACATTGATTTTTGATGAAGCTTCTGAAATTTATTCAAGATACAAACTTCTAGATGAAAACTTTGAAAAACAGTATGCTGAAAATGTAAAAACAGAAATTACAAAACCTCTAAAAGATAAAAACCATATACCTTTTGAAGATTTTATCAAAAGTATTGCAAGCTTTGTCAAAATTGGATTTAACAATTTTATTGAAACAATTGACGATAACTTGATTGAGTTTGATGCTTCTACAATGCGTAATTTTAACGCAAATATGAATGAGGTTGTTTCGTATCTAAAATCAAAAAATGGCTATGAAATAGTTATTGCGACTGATTATGAAAAACGTGTTGAAGAAGTTTTAAAAGAAAACGAAATTTTTGATGTTGAGTTTATTCCGAATATTACGTCTCAAGGTTGTGAAATTGATGATTTAAAATTGGTTGTTTTGACTGATAGAGAGTTGTTTAATAAACGTTCAAAGGAAATTACGGCAAGTAAAAAATCATATTATAAAGAAAAGCCGGAATATATTGAAAGTATTAATGATATCAAAGAAGGCGAATACGTTGTTCATACAATTCACGGTGTCGGCATTTATAAGGGTTTAAGCCAACAAAAGATTGATAATGCTTACAAAGATTATCTTACAATTGAGTACGCAAATTCTGATAAATTACATATTCCTGCTGAACAAATTAACTTGCTTTGCAGATATAGAGGTTCTGGTGCAGTTAAACCAAAACTATCTAGAATGGGTGGTTCCGACTGGGAAAACACTAAAGCAAAAGTTAAAAAAGAAGTTGAATATATTGCTTATGATTTGCTTGAATTGTATGCAAAAAGAAAACTTAAAGAAGGTATCAAGTTTGATGAAGATTCTTCTTTACAGGTTGAAATGGAAGATGCTTTTGAATACACAGAAACTCCTGACCAAATGCGTGCAATCGAAGAGGTTAAGCACGATATGGAATCAGAAAATCCTATGGATAGGCTGATTTGTGGTGATGTTGGTTTTGGTAAAACTGAGGTTGCAATGAGAGCATTGTTTAAGGCTGTTCTATCAGGTTATCAAACAGCGGTGATTGTTCCTACGACTATTCTTGCCCTTCAACATTATCAGACTATTTCAGAACGTTTTAAACCTTTTGGTATTAATGTTGAATTATTATCAAGATTTAGAACTGCAAAAGAACAAAAAGAGACTTTGAAAAATCTTGCACTAGGAAGTTGCGATGTCGTTGTTGCGACTCACAAATTGTTGCAAGATAAGGTTATGTTTAAAAATTTAGGACTTCTTGTTATTGACGAAGAACATAGATTTGGCGTTAGACATAAAGAAAAACTTAAAAAACTAAAGGAAAATATTGATATTCTTACAATGTCAGCAACACCAATTCCTAGAACGCTTTATATGTCTTTGTCTGGCATAAAAGATATGTCTGTAATCAATACTCCGCCTAAAAATAGACTTCCTATCAAAACTTTTGTTGGAGAATTGAATGAAACCTCTTTAAAAAATGCAATAACTCACGAACTTGATAGAGAAGGACAAGTTTTCTATCTTTACAATAGAGTTGAAACTATTGAAGAATATAAACTTCATCTTCAAAAACTTTTACCAAATACCCGTATCGTTGTAGGACACGGACAGATGGACGAAAAACAATTAGAACAAGTTATGGTTGATTTTGCAAACAGAGAATATGATATTTTGCTATCAACAACAATTATTGAGTCTGGTTTAGATATTCCAAATGCTAATACTATGATTATTCACGATGCTGATAAGTTCGGCTTGGCTCAGCTTTACCAACTTCGTGGACGTGTTGGTAGAAGTGAAAAACAAGCGTTTTGTTTTTGTTTCTACAAGCCGGACAAATCCCTTACTAAAGATGCAAGAGATAGATTGAAGGCTATAAAAGAATTTACAACTCTTGGTAGTGGTTATCAAATTGCCTTGCGTGATATAGAAATTAGAGGGGTTGGAAATATTCTTGGTACAAAACAACATGGACACATGGTAAATGTTGGTTTTGATACGTATTGTGATTTGTTAGATGAAGCGGTGAAAGAGTTACAAGGTACTGCAACTCCTCGTAAAATTCCTACAATTGTTGATTTGAGCGTAACGGCATTTATTCCAGATGAATGGGTTGGCTCAAAAGAACAAAAAATGATTGAATATAAACGACTTTCTGATGTTAAAAACTTAACAGAATTAGAATACATAACCGAAGAATGGCAAGACAGATTTTCTAAAGCTCCAGAAAGCGTCTTGAATTTGATTAAACTAATCAAATTGCGACTCGCTGCAACTGATATTAACATTTCTGTAATTCGTGAAACAGATGATAATATTAGAATTTACACTCCATTCACTCAACCAGAATGGAAGATTATTTATTCTAAAATACCTTCTGAACTTACAAAGAATATTAAATTTATTCAAGCTCCTAAATCTACTGAAAATGCTAATTCTATTTTACTTTTCAATAATCGTTATATGAACTTTAATGAACAATTTAACATTCTTGAAGATTTGTTCTATAATATCAATAAAGTTAGTTACGAGTATCACAAATAATAATGAGGTAATATTATGAATACAAAGAAAATGCTTATAACTCTTATTGCATTCATGTTTATTTTGACAGGTTGTTCTTTCAACAAAAACAAAGATGCAATTGTAGAAGTTAATGATAAAGTTATCACTAAAGCAGAATTTGAAAAATCATTTAACGACGAAATTAACAATCCTATCTTCAAACAACTTGGTTTGAATGTAAAATCTAAAAATAGCTTTATGTATTTATTAATTAAAGGTAGAGTTATTAATAATTTGATTGTTAAATCTCTTGTTAATCAAGAAATCGAAAAAAGAAACATCAAAGTTTCAAGCAAAGATGTTGACAAAGCTATTAAAGATAAAATTGAACAAGTTGGTTCTAAAGAAAAATTCAACGAAATTCTTAAACAAAATGGTATAACTCAAGCAGAATACAAAAAAGAATTAACAGAAGAATTAAAATTAGAAAAACTTGTTGGAATGATAAAAACTGTAAAAGTTACAGAAGAAGATGCAAGAAAATATTACAAGGCTAATGAAAGTAGCTTTAAATATCCAGAAAAAGTTCGTGCATCTCATATCTTAATCGCCGCTGATCCATATCAAATTAGAGAAAATATCAAAGCTAAACATAAAGATATGTCAGAAGCTGACTTAGATAAAGCTGTTGCAGAAGAAATGCAAGCAAAATTGCAAGATGCAGAAAAAGTTTTAGCACAAGTTAAAAAAGACCCAACTGCGTTCAAGAAAATTGCAAGAGATGTATCTGATGATAAAGAATCAGCAAAGCAAGGTGGCGATTTAGGATTCTTTGCAAGTCAAGAAATGGTTGAACCATTCTCAAAAGCTGCATTTAGTATGAAGCCAAATACAATCAGTGATAACTTAGTAAAAACACAATACGGTTATCATATCATTATGGTTACTGATAGAATGGCAGCTGGTAAAGATTCATTTGATAATGTAAAACAAGAAATCATGATGAAACTTGAACAAGATAAAAAAGTTGAAGTGTTTGAAAACTTTATTGAAGAAACAAAGAAAAATGCAAAAATTGAATACTTGGACGATAGCTATAATCCAGAAAAATTAACAAAATCATTGCAAGAACAAGCAACATCAAATCCTACTGCAAATGAAGAAGTTAATGGCGCAAGCCACTCAGCTACTCCAGCACCTGAAGAAACAAAAGATAAAAATGCTAAGAAATAAAACTTAGAATATAATTAAAAAGAGGCGAAATTGATTTCATCAATTTCGCCTCTTTTAAAATAATAAAGTAGCTCATAAGCCGTGTTCTGTTTAAAGGTAATCATCTGTCTAGTAATTTGATTACTCAAATTCTCGAGCGATATGTCTGAAGTTGGCGGACAGCCTTTATAGCCTTCAATCTTATCTTGCATTCGACTTGGGGTTGCCTAGCCAATAACTCTCGTTATTGCTGGTGAAGCTCTTAACTCACCGTTGCACCATCGCCTGTGATATTGCTATCCATCGGCAGTCTACATTTCTGTGGTCCTAATCCACCGGCTCACACCGTCCGGAGTTTCTCCGGAAGCCTGTCCTTGAATGCACGGACTTTCCTCAAAAGTGTTCTTACGAATACTCTCGCGATTACCCGACTACTTTATTGATTTTATTTTAGCACAAATTGTGAATATATGTCATTGCGAAGAAAATGCGTAAGCCGACATTGACACTTCACACCGGCTTACGCATCATTTATGATAAGTCTCATTCTTCAAAATCTTAAATGCTCGATAAATTTGTTCTAACAAAAATAATCTTGCGTAGGTGTGTAAAAATGTCATTTTTGAAAAACTTAATTTGTAATTTGCTCTTGCTTTAACGTTTTTACCTATGCCATAAGATGAACCGATTACAAATGCTACTTCGTTAACCCCTGTGTTGCATAAATCGTTTATTTTTACGGCAAATTCTTCTGAACTTATTTGTTTACCTTCTATTTCAAGTGTGATTAAATACGTGTCATTATTTATTATTGATAGTATTTTTTCGCCTTCTTGTGTTAAGGCATTTTCTATTAGATTTTCGTCTTTTATTTCAACAGGATTAACTTCAATAACTTCAATAGGAATATAAGGTCTTAGACGCTTTAATAACTCGTCTATACCTTCTCTGATGAATTTTTCTTTAATTTTTCCTAATGCTATTATTTTAATTTTCATTTGTTATGTATAAAGATTGAGATGGGAATGCAAAGTCGATGCCTTCTGCTCTGTATCTTTTTAAAATTTCCATTATGATATTTTGTCTAATTCTTCTTAAAGAGTTCAATGCACCAGTTGTTATGTATGCTTGCATATGTATATCGATTGAACTTGCGTTTAATTTTTCTAAATAAATAAGTTCGTCGTTTGTTTCAACTTCTGGGTTTTCTCTTAAAATGTCTTTTAAGATTTCAATTGCACGTTCAACTTTTTCCGTAGGAGTGTCGTAAGTTACACCGATAACTTCATCTATTCTACGACTTTTGATTGCAGAAATGTTTACGGTTGTAGAATTTGCAACGACATTGTTTGGCATTGTGATTATAGAATTATCAAGAGTTCTGATTTTTGTCGAACGTAAGCTAATATCAACAACTGTACCTTCGATGTCGTTAATTACTATGTAATCGCCCAGGTCAAAAACTTTGTCATAAAGGATTGCTACTGAACCAAAGATGTTTGCGATAGATTCTTTAGCAGCAAAGCTAACAGCCATACCCATAATACCAAAACCAGCTACTAGAGATGTCATTGAGTATCCATGAGCTTGCATTACTGATGCTATGATTACAAATAAGATTAATGATTTTGCAACCTTGTTTATTATCGGACAAAAACTCAATAAACGTGCGCTATTTTCGTGTCGTTTTTTGATGTTTTCTCTAAGTTTTTTATCAACAAAATCAACAACTTTCATTGAAATGTATATGATTGAAATGATTAAAATAATTTCAACAAATGTTTCAATATGTTCTTTAAAAAAATCCATACTTACCTCGGCTTGTGTGTCTGTATTAAAATGCTAAAACAGAAATGAATAGGTGTCAAATATTCGTTAATTCGTGTTAAAATTACGATATGGATTTGTATTTGATTGATATAAATAAATTTTATCAAAATGATAAACCTAAAATGAGCAAGCTTCAACATAAGGTTGGACGTAGTATTTTGGATTATCTCTTAAAAAATAATTATGATATTGAACCAAATATTACAGAGGTTGATGGAAAGCCTTTTGTTGTGGGTAATCCTATTTATTTTAATATAAGTCATTCAAATAAACTTGTTGGTATTTTGTTTGACACTTCTCTTGTAGGGTTGGATATTGAGTATAAGAAAAAAAGAAACTATAAATCTGTTTTGAAACATTTTGGAGTAAAAGAAGATGTTTCAGAAGATGAATTTTTTCAAATGTGGACAGTTTATGAGGCAGAATATAAATCTGGCATCAAAAACCTTTTGAAAAGTTTTGAATACGAAAATTATATGATGACTATTTCTTATGAAAAAGAAAATGGCTTAAATTTGTTTAATATAGAAATAGTTAATGATGATATCGAAAACCCCAAAATACAAATCTCTAATATAGAAAAAGAGAGTATCGAAATTTTAGATAATTTAGAGTTGAAAATCAATTAGTGGACGCAAGGTGGACATAATAAAATAAAAAATTGGCATTAAAAAAGCGGAAGACGGGACTCGGACCCGCAACAACCTGCTTGGAAGGCAGGGACTCTACCAATTGAGTTACTTCCGCATATATATTCAATTTATACATACATTTAACACTAAAAATAAATTAAAATCAAGATTTTAATTTGTTTTTAATTTTATACACCTTTTGGTCTATACAAAATTTCAACCCTAGGGTTGATGTCTATTTCCTCAAAAGAATATACACTAGATGAGTAATCGTTGAAGAGAATTATTTTAGTGGGGTAAATAAATTGAAAAAGTTAGTATTATTATTTTGTATAATATGTTTTTCAAATATATGTGTTCAAGCAGCAACTGATAACGTGTTGCAATCTATTCAAATAGATACATTCAAAGATACTTATAATATCGTTTTAAAATCTGATGAAAAACCAGAAGCAAAAAGAGTTATCACAGATGATAATAAAATGATGTTAACTTTAAAAGGTGTTCGTGTATCTCAAGAATTAAACACAATTTATAACGCAACAAATATTGATAGTGTTACTGTTGAACCAGCTGGTAATGATACAGTCAATGTTTCTTTTCAAGCTCAAAACATCAGCCACGCAAACTTAGTATTTGATACATTGGATACTCCATTAGGTGTTATGAGAGCAAAAGAAGCTCAAGCTCAAAAAGCTCAACAACAAAAACCTAAAAAACACAAAAAGAAAATTGTGTTGAGCCACCCTGTAAGAGATTATAGACCAGTTTTCGATGAAGAAGATGAAGAAGGTATGTCTTTAGACTCTTTAATGTCTAGCGAATATGCAAGTTCTTTCATCTCTGTATTCAAAGAAGACGGTGTTACAAACACAATCACAATTCTTTTAATTGGTTTGATTATTCTTTGCACAGTAAGATTATTCAAGAAAAATAATAAAGAAGACAATATGCAAGTTGGTTTAAGCCAAAGCTTGAGAGATAGAGAAATGGGCTTAATGCAAGATATGATGGCTGGTCAACAACAATATCAAGCTCAACAACAAATGCAACAAATGCCACAACAAGCACCAAGCATTAGACCAGAAATGACTTATGGTATCAGAAGTTATCAAAATGCTGTTAAGACACCATATCAACAAAGTATTAAATCACCTTATATGACTTCAGAAATTAGATTTAATAATTCATCTTTACAACAAAAGATGCAAGAAATAAGAAATAATGTTCAACAACAACAAACAATAAGACCAAATTTACAAGAAAAAGCTCCAGCATCTGTAGCATCAACACCATTGAGAGCAAACAGAACAGCACAAGCTGGAATGCAACAAAGACCAGTTTCAAGTAGTTCAAGAATGTCAGCTCCACAACAAAGAGTAACAAACATGGATTCAATGAAATTCCTAGATTCAATGGCAAAAATTTACGAAAAGAATGGTCGCTCAGACTTAGCACAAGGTCTAAAATCTAAAATGAATAGAGTTTAGCTTGTGTCTATAAACTAACTAATGGGATTATGTATTTTAAGGAGTGGTAAAAACCACTCTTTTTTTTGACAAAGCGAACAGCTGAGCTAGAGCGAAGCTTGTGAGCCTGTCTCCGAGTTGACTTTAAGCCGTTAGGCATATTAACTAATTTGATGCCTTACGGATAAAAGGAAACGTAGGAAAGCGAGCAGAGGCACGAGCGAAGCGAGAGTCGAGCAACTGTCAACGGAAACGTTGAGCTTTTCGTTGCAGTTGAGAGCGTTGCCGTTTAACGCGAGCGCAGACAAAACAGAGCTAGGGCGAAACTTGTGAATTTTTGTAGGTTGGGGTTTCTACCCCAACATCTTTTGGATTGCTTCGTCGTAAACTCCTTGCAATGTCCTACTTTAAAACAAAAGCCGAGCGAGTGCTCGGCTAAGATTGGAGTAAATGTGAATTTATGACTATATTATATTGGCTTACGTCAATAATTGTAGTGTTAAAGTATTCATTGCATCGTCAGATAAGATGTCTCCAAACTCATTTCTAATGATGTTTAATGTTTGGTTAAACAAGCTGTTAAATTGATTTACTGTACGTTGGATTCTATCTTGACTTTCGCTAGAAACATAGTTAGATACTTTAACTTCTTTTGATGGTTTTACTTGGGCATATGATGAAGACATGTATTGGAAGATTTCATCTGCGCTAACTTGTCTCTTTGGTTCTGTAAGTGTGGTTTGTTCTTTTGATTGAGTTGTTTCTTTCATATTGGCTGTGTTTTCTTTTTTGGCTGTTTTGATGCCACCGTAGATGCCTTGAGAGTAACTCATAATTGGGTTGATAAATGCCATAAATTCTTTCTCCTCTGTTTGTTAAACTCCGTTACACATTCTTTTTAATAATCATTTTTTGAAAGTCAAAATTTCTGTTTTGTGCTTGTAATATTTCTTAATAATTTGTGAATTTCAGTCAAATTTTCAAGAAAAAACATCTTTATATAAGTACGGAAGAACATGAATTTACTTAGCTTTGCCTAAAAGATTACGTATTTTATTACATTTATGTAAATTTTTGTAAATATTGTATTTTACCTCATGTTTAGAGTATTATAGGGTTACAACCCGTTTTAAACCATGTAGTGGTAAGGGTTTTACTGAAATTCACCTAAAAAAAAATACTTTATATATATGTGTAAAGTGAGTGTATTAAGTTACGTGGAGAAAAAATGGCATTCGGTTCAATTTCTAAATATACAAAAATTGTTCAAGAAAAAGGTATAACACAACAAAGTGTAGCTGAAAAATCTACAAAAGCTACTGTTGATACAGAAAAAGCTGCAAGTATATTTAATGAAGATGGTTCAGGTAAAACATCAGTAGATTTATCATCTCCTGTTCAAACTACTGTATCTGAAAGCTATGACACTTCTGCTATGGAAAAAGCAGTTAATAGATACACTAAAGCTTTAAAACTTCAAACTGCATTGACTTCAATTGCTTCTTTAGGCAACTTGTTTAGTGCAGCATCTTCAGTTCCTAGCTACAACTATGTTTCAAACAATACAAATGTTAAAGCTGATACAACTTCTCAAGCTAATGATTTGAACTTACAAATGGGTATTTCAAATACATTAGAAACAGCTATTCAAAACTATTCTAAAAATAACAAATCAGCTGATACTTGGACAAATTTAGTTTCTCAAACATCTGCTGCAAAAGCTGACTTACTTTCAATTGCTTCTTTCAAACAAGAACAACAAGCAATTATCACAGCTTTCCCTGAAAAATTACAAGCATTACAAACAGAAGTTGAAAACTTAAAACAAGAAAAAATCGAAGCTGGTAAAGCAGTTGATGCAAACAGAGAAGGCATTCAATTAAACATCAGAAAAAATGCTATCGAAACAAAAGAAGTTCCAGCTCAAGAAAAAGCTATTTCTGATAGCCAAACAAAAGTTTCAAATGCAGAAAAGAAATTAACAGAAGATTTAACTAGTCAAGATGGTATTATCAAAGAAGCAACCCCAGATTTAAAAGCTGTTAAACTTATCAAAAATGCAGATGGTACAACTGAACAAATTCCAGATACTACAAAAAGAAATGCAGCTCAAGCTAAAATTGATGCAGCAAACAAAAAGAAACAAGAACTTCAAGCAGCATTTGATAAATTAAAAGCAACTGAAGAAAAAGTTCAAAGCGATGCTCAAGCAAAACTTAATGACTTGAAAAGTGAAGCTAAATTAGTTGAAGAAAAATTACAAAACTGCGGTAAAACTCAAGAAGAATTAGAACAAGTTCAAAAACGTTACGCAGATGCAATCGATAACTTGAACAAGAAAAACGACGAAATTGATAAATTAAAAGAAGAAAAAGCAACTGCTCAATCTAATTTATCAACAGCAGCTTCAAGAGAAAAATCAATCAATAAATTAATCGAAAAAGCTGATCAATTAATGGTTGATAAAAAATAATTTTAAATTGGTTTAGTTATGGAAAGCACCTTGATTTCATCAAGGTGCTTTTATTATGCAGAGGCGAAGCCTTCGGCTTCGCCTCTGCGACTTTGCAACGAGTTAATGAAAACCATAGACGAGAGAGCAAGAAGAAGGCGATTTGACATTTGTCAAATCGCCTTCTTCAATTTTATTAATTATTAAAATTAATTATTTTCAGCTTCAAATTTAGCTTTTTCTTCGTCAGTTACACCTTTTAATGTTAGGTTAACTCTGCCTCTGTCGTCAATTTTAATAATTTTAACGATAACTTCGTCGCCGATATTTACGTGAGGTTCGATAGTTTCGATTCTTTCTTTGCAGATTTGAGAGATGTGAATCATACCATCTTTACCGCCACCTAATTCAACGAAAGCACCGATAGGAATAATTCTTACAACTTTTCCTTTTAGAATCATGCCTTCTTCAGGTTTGAAAGTTAGGTCTTTAATCATTTTAATTGCGATTTTAGCGCCTTCTTGGTCGTTAGAAGTGATTGTAACGACACCAGAATCTTGGATATCGATTTCAGCGCCAGAAGCATCGATGATAGCTCTAATTTGTTTACCACCAGGTCCGATAACTGTTCCGATATCTGATTGAGGAATAGTCAAAGTTGTGATGCTTGGTGCAAATGGAGACATTTCCTTAGCTGGTTCAGTGATAGCTTCTCTCATTTTGCTTAAGATGTGTAATCTACCTTCTTTAGCTTGTTGAAGAGCGCGTCTTAGAGTATCGTTTGAAATACCTTTAGCTTTCATATCCATTTGAAGAGCAGTGATAGCTTCGTCGTTACCAGTAACTTTGAAGTCCATATCACCTAAGAAGTCTTCAATACCTTGAATATCTGTTAATACAACTGGTTCGTGGTCAGGTTCTGTAATCATACCCATTGCAACACCACCAATCATACATTTAACAGGAACACCAGCATTCATTAAAGCCATTGATGAACCGCAAGTTGAAGCCATTGAAGTTGAACCATTTGATTCTAGTACGTCAGAAGTTACTCTGATTGTGTAACCAAATTCTTCTTGACTTGGAAGAGCAGGAACGTTAGCTCTTTCAGCTAAGTTACCGTGACCAACTTCACGACGACCTGGACCTCTTAGTGCTTTAACTTCACCAACTGAGAAACCAGGGAAGATATATTTGTGCATGTATGTTTTTTCAGTTTGAGGATCAACACCGTCAAGCTCTTGTTTCATACCAGGGCCAGCAAGTGTTGCAACTGATAGAACTTGAGTTTGACCTCTTGTGAATACTGCAGAACCGTGAGCTCTAGGGATAACACCAACTTCGCACCAGATTGGACGAACTTCGTGAGGGTTTCTACCGTCAGCTCTAACACCTTCGTTAACAATCATAGCACGCATAACTTTCTTTTCTGCAGCTTTGAATTCTTCAGCGATAAAGTCGATGCCAGTTTCTTCCATCATTACATGGATTGGGTGATCTTCTGGTAAAGCTTCGATTCTTTCTTTAACTAATTTTTTAGCTTCTTCCAATTTGTTTTGTCTGTAAGCTCTGTCGAAGTTGTGGTAAGCATCGTGAATCATGTCGCCTGCAACTTCTTGGATAATATTTTTAATTTCAGTTGTGTCATAAGGGTTAACGAATTCTTCTTTAACGATGCCACATTCTTGAGCGAAAGCAACTTGAGCTTCGCATTGTTTTCTAATTTCGATTTGAGCAAATTCAACAGCATTCATGATATCGTCTTCTGTAACGAATTTGCAACCAGCTTCAACCATGATAACTGAATCGTGAGTACCGGCAACAACGATATCAAGGTCTGATTTTTCAGCTTGTTGGTGAGTAGGGTTAGCAATCATGTTGCCATTTTCGTCTCTACCAACTCTAACTGCACCGATAGGACCTTCAAAAGGTGCGCCTGATAGCATTAGGGCAAAAGATGCACCTAACATAGCTAAAGTATCAGGTTGATTTTCTTGGTCATAGCTGAATAATTGAGCTACGATTTGAATATCATTTCTGTATCCTTTAGGGAAAAGTGGTCTGATAGGTCTATCGATAAGTCTTGAAACTAAGATAGCTTTATCAGATGCTTTACCTTCGCTTCTGTTATATCCGCCTGGAATTCTTCCGATTGATGACATTCTTTCTTCGTAGTCAATTAACAATGGGAAGAAATCAATACCAACTCTAGGTTCTTTGCTAACGCAACAATGTACGAATAACATTGTATCACCGCATCTAACGGTTACTGAAGAAGTAGCTGAGTTAGCATATTTGCCAGTTTCAACTTCAATAATTTTTCCACCAACTTCTAGTTGAGTTTTCTTTGATTCTACCATTTTTTCCTCTTTCTTGGCTGTTTTAACGTCTTTATAAATGCAGCCTTTTGTTTCATCTATAAATCTTGATTTTATTTTATCTTAAACAAATTGATAGGGCAAGCATTTTACATAGTTTTGGTGGGTGTAGATTTAATAAATTGTTATATAATTTTTCCTCTGTTTGGGGGAGATTTTTTCAAAGTTAGTAAAGAAGAGGAAATTTTTTACGATATATAGAGCAAATATTGATACTGAAAGAAAACTCGACATTTTGAAATGTTGGGAATGCTTGATGTATTGATATGGAAAATTGAATAGCGCGAGTGAGCAGAGGGCGAAGACTTGAAGATTTTAAAAATGAAATTTTGAAAAATCTTCAATCGTAGACCCGTTTAATGCGAACGAGCAAGACGATATAAATGTCTATTGTCATAGAAATATGTCATACCACT
>CAVCIU010000034.1:0-19021 GCA_963602355.1 Methanobacteriaceae archaeon | reverse complement strand
GGTTTATCACTTTTGTTATCTGCTTTAAAAAATTCGTTATCTTCCCAAAATTTGTACATTTCAGCTTCTGTACTTTGGGCATCATATACTGTTGCTAATTCATCAGCTATACTCATATTAAGTTCCTTTTATTTTGCTAGTTTCTATATTTTAAAATTAACACAAAAGTAATAACTTGACTAGAATTAATTTTAAATATAGATTTAAGTTATGAAGAAAAAAGTCTTTTTTATATACCCACCTTCTCCTGTGTTAAACAGAGAGGACAGATGTCAGCAACCTGTGAAGGAATTGTTTATCATTCCTCCACTTCCGCCTATGGATTTGTTGTATTTGGCAGGTGTTGCAGAACTGCTTAATTATGAAGCGAAGGTTTCTGATTATTCACTAGGTGGAAATTTTATGGAAGACTTAGAAAAGTTTCAACCTGATTATTTGGTTGTGAATGTTGCAACTCCAACTTTTGAGTCTGATATTAAAACTATTGAACTTGCGAAAAAAAGATTTCCAAAAATGATTACAATTGCTAAAGGCGCACCGTTTTTAGCAAAGAATAAAGATGTTTTGTATGAAAACAAATACGTTGATATTGTTATTGTTGGTGAAGCAGAAGAAACCTTGAAGGAGATTCTTGAAGGTAAAGAATATAACGATATTTTAGGTATTTGTTATAAAGAAGTTTATACAGTAAAATACACTGGTCGTAGACCATTTATTGAAAATCTTGATGAACTTCCATTCCCTGCAAGACATTTAATCGATAATAATTTATATAGAAGACCTGACAATGATAAACCTCAAGCTATAATTAAGGTCGCAAGAGGTTGTCCTTATCATTGCTTTTTCTGTTTAGCAACTCCTGTGTCTGGACCCGTTGTTAGATATAGAAGTCCTGAAAATATTATTTTAGAAATAAAAGATTGTATCAAAAATTATAAAATAACAAACTTTGTATTTTGGTCTGATATTTTTAATCAAGATAAAGCTTGGGTTGTTGATTTATGTAAAAAGCTTATAAAAGAAAATTTAAAAATAACTTGGTCTGCTAATACGAGAGTCGATACAATTGACCAAAGCTTATTGAATTTGATGTATAAAGCTGGTTGCAGACTTGTAAGCATTGGTGTTGAAAGCGGTTCTCAATTTATACTTGATAAAATTGAAAAGAAAACAACAATTTTTGAAATAAGAGATTGTTTCAAAATGATTAAACGTGCAAAGATGAAATCTTACGCATATTTTGTAATAGGTTTGCCGTGGGACGACGAGGCTACAATTAAACAGTCAATAGATTTGGCGATAGAATTAAATCCAGATTTTGTAAGTTTTTATACAGCGGTTCCATTACCTGCTACTAAGTTTTATAATTACGCACAAAATTATAATTTGTTTGATAAGGATTATTCGTACAAAAATGCGTATTATTATCCAATTATTAAAACGCACTGTTTATCAAAAGAAAGAGTTATGGAATTGCATAAACTTGCAGTAAGAAAATTCTACCTAAGACCTTCTTACGTGTTTAAAATGCTATCACAAGTTCGTTCTCTTTCAGAACTTAAAAACTACTTCCGTGCCGGCATGAGCTTGTTGTTTAATGGTTAGTTATTGTCATTGCGAGTGTAAGCGAAGCAATCCAAAAACCTTATTATTGTTTAGATAATTTCCAAAAATCTTTATTTAATAAAACAATTACAGGAACGATTTCTAAACGTCCGATAAGCATATTAAACATAAATAATATCTTTGTTGCTTGTTGAACGTTATTGAAGCCATCTGCTGGACCTATGATTGAGCCTGCCCCGACACCAACTAGTCCTAACGTTGAAACAGAACCACTTAGACCCACGAATAAATCGTTTTCAATCAATGTCGTTACAAAAACACTAATCATAAAAATTATAAAATAGAAGATTATAAACGTTAAAACTTGTCTTCTAACTTCCTTTGATACGACTGTGTTATCAAGTTTAATGTTAATAACAGCATTTGGGTGTAAGATTTTTGTAATTTCTGATTTTAAATATTTAAAACAAATAATTGCTCTGGCTATTTTGATACCACCACCGCAAGAACCGGCACAAGAACCAACAACTGTTGTGCAGAATAATAATGCTAAGGCTTGATGAGACCATTGCGCAAAATCCGCTGTTGTGTGTCCTGTGGAAGTTATTATTGATACTGTTGAAAATACTGCATCTGTAAATGTGTTAAATGTAATTGAGTGAGCGCTGAAGAATAATGAACCTGCAAGGATTAAACAGATTATGCTTACAAATAAGAAGTAAAATCTGAATTCTTCGTTTTTAACCATTAATGTTGGGTCTTTTTTTACAATAGCCTTGTGCATAAGTGCAAAGTTGCAACCTGCAATGAACATAAATAGGATACATATCCAATTACAAATCATTGAATGATATCCGCCAACACTGCTTGCAAGTGGCGAAAATCCACCGGCAGAGATTGTTGTAAGTGAAATACATATTGCATCAAAAGGTTTTAAACCTGTAAAATATAATAAAATTATTTGTAATGCAGTTAATCCTACATACAAACCCCAAAGAGCACTTGCAGTGTATTTAATTCTTGGTGTAAGGTTTTCTTCTCTAGAACCAGGGGCTTCTGCAAAGAACATTTGTCTACCGGCTACTGCAAATTGTGGTAAAACGGCTGTAAACAAGATGATAATTCCCATACCGCCTAACCATTGTATAAAGGCTCTCCAGAAAAAGAAGGTTTTTGGGAAATCAAAACTTGTTAATATTGTTGCACCACAAGAGGTTATACCTGAAATTGCTTCAAATAATGCGTTTATTGGTGTTAAACCATAGAATAAAAACGGTATAGATGCGATTAACCAGAATGAAACCCAAGAAAGCAATACAATCGCTAAAGCTTCTGTTTTCTTTAGGTTTAAAAGTCTTTCAGAAGGTGTTAGTCTGTGCATTAAATGCCCAACTATTGTTGTTATAACGCCTAAAATTGCAAATAGAATTAGAGAAAACATATCTCCATAGATTAACGCAGAAATGCAAGGTATAAAGGACATTATACCGATTGCAGAAATTACTAAGCCTAATGAATCTATAAGATAATATAATCTCATCTAAACACCTTTAAAAAATTCTTTTATAACAGGTGCGCTTTCTTTTGTTGTGAAAATAATCAAATTATCTTCTGGTCTAATCAAAGTATCACCTTTTGGAATAATGACTCTGTTGTTTCTGTGAATAATACCAATAATCGCTCTACGTGGAAGTTTTAAATCCATAAGTTTGATTTCTTTAAATGAGCTATCGATATTGATTTCAAGAACTTCACCTTTGCCTTGTTCAACTGTTGCAAGGATATCAATATTGTTTTCTTCAGAGAGTAAATTTTTGATTTCGTGTAATGCTGCAAGCTTTGGTGAAACAGTAATATCAATTCCAACTCTGTCGAATAATGGAATGTTTACACCTTTTGAAACTCTTGAAATAATACGTTTTACACCCAATTGTTTAGCTAAAAGTGAGCATAATAAATTCTTTTCGTCGTTATCGGTAACACTAATTACTGCATCTGTTTCAAGAATTTCTTCTTGCGTAAGTAGCTCTAAATCAGTTCCGTCGCCGTTGATGACAAGAGTGTTTGTTAAAGCTTCTGCTAAATATTCGCAACGAGCCATATCTTTTTCGATAACTTTTAAATGAACTTTTGTTTTTTCTAAGTTCTTAGCAAGCATAAGTCCTACGTTACCGCCACCAATGATTGCTATAGATTTGTTGTAATTCTTTTCGTGGAAAAATCTTGCAGCAAGGATTGCCAAAGATGTTGATAAACCCATAAATATGATTTTATCGTCTTTTTCTAAAACTGTTTCCCCGTTTGGTATTGATAAATCATCATTTCTGTTAATACCAACGATAAGTGATTCTGGTGGAAAATCGCATTCACGAACTTTTTTGCCAACAAGAATAGAATCTTCTTCTAACTTGTATTCCAAAAGCATAGCTTTGCCCTTAGCAAAGTTTTGTGCATTAAGAGCTTTTTCGATAGTTACGATTTGGAAAATTTCTTTTGTAAGAATTTCTTCTGGCCAAATGATGTTGTCGATAAATAGAGTTGAAGAGTATTCGCTATCACGAGTTAAACCCATTGATGTTTTGTATTCTTCTTTTGATACGAAACAAATAGTTTTAACGTTAGAAATTCTTTTAGCTGTTAAACAAGCAAGGATATTCTTTTCATCGTTTGTAGAACACGCAATGAAACTGTCTACATTCTTGATATCAACTGCTTTTAGGACATCTAATGTAAGAGCTTCACATGTAATGAAACGAACATCTAATCGGCTAAATTCGTCGGTTTTATTCTCTTCTTTATCTATAACTGTTATTTCGTGGACTTGGTGAAATTCCTTCGCAATTAAGCTTCCGATTTCACTTGCACCATATATGACGATTTTCATAACATAGTTAATTTACTCTAAAAATGTTTTTACGTCAAATCTTATACTGACATAATTGATAAATCATATAGTAGGAATATCAGCCCAACAAAAGACAAAAAAATAGGACTTTTAAAAGTCCCATTTTATTAAATTACTTACCTAAATTTATTTACCCTAATTTTACCAAATATTAATTCTTCCGTCATTTAAAAACTTTTTTAATCCAACAAAGCATCTAGGATTTGTGCATTCTTATCTGCAGCAACAGTATGTCTTGTTGTATCATTTTTATGAATATATGTTCTTAGAGCTTCGCGAATAAGTTCTGAACGTGAACGACTTTCGCTACCTGCTACTTTATCAATTCTATCTAAAAATTCTTCGGGCATTGAAACTAAAACTCTTGCCATATATCTTTACTCCTAATTTTACCTCTGTATAATTGCCTTACATTTATATAAAGTATTTTTCTTAAAATTTATTGCCTTTTTTGTTAAAATATTTTATCTTATGAAGGCGAAATCGTGTTATAACACGATTTCGCCACTTGTAACATGTCTTAAACATTTATAAATGCGGAACTCGGCAGAAAACATTTCTGCCGAGTTAGATTGTTTTATTTGATTTGATAAAAATTTTTTAACCTACAATCGCATGTTAGCATTTCTTTTAGGGCATGTAAATCGTACATATTGTGGAAGATTTTTTTATGTTGGTATAAAATGAACTTATGGAGAAGAAATTCAAAATATCGTCAAAATATAGACCTTCTGGAGACCAGCCAAAAGCTATTGAAAAGCTTGTTGAGGGTATAAACAAGGGTTATGATACGCAAACTTTGTTGGGTATTACAGGTTCGGGTAAAACTTTTACTATTGCGAACGTGATTGAACAGGTTCAAAAACCAACACTTATAATTGCACACAACAAAACTCTTGCGGCGCAATTATATAATGAATTTAAAGAGCTTTTCCCTGATAATGCGGTTGAATACTTCATTTCTTATTACGATTACTATCAGCCAGAAGCTTACATTCCACGTACTGATACGTATATTGAGAAATCTGCAAGTATCAATGACGAGATTGATAGACTTCGTCATAATACGACTCGTAGTTTATACGAAAGAAACGATGTAATTGTCGTTGCCTCTGTTAGTTGTATTTACGGTTTGGGTTTACCAGAAAACTATTTTAAAGGTGCGATTGATATTCACGTAGGTGATGAATTATCAAGAGAAGATTTATTAAAACATCTTGTTTCTGTTCAATATACGAGAAATGATGTTGTACTAGAACGTGCAAATTTTAGAGCACGTGGCGATATTGTCGAAATTATGCCTTCTTACGAAAAGTCTATCACTCGTGTTTCGTTTTTCGGTGATGAAGTTGAAAAGATTACAAAGATTGACGGTGTTACTGGTGAAATCCTTGAAACTCCTAAAAATGTTGTGATTTATCCTGCTGTGCATTACATTTCTTATGATGAAAATGTTGATGAAACAATAAGTTTGATAAAACAAGAGTTGAAAAACCGTCTTGTGGAATTAGAAAAAAATAACAAATTGATTGAAGCTCAAAGACTTGAACAACGTGTGAAATACGATATAGAAATGATTAAGGAAATGGGCTATTGCTCAGGTATTGAAAACTATTCAAGAATAATTGAGCGTCGTCCTGTGGGTTCTGCGCCTGCGACTTTACTTGATTATTTTAGAGGTGATTTTCTAACTGTAATTGACGAATCTCATGTTACTTTACCTCAAATAAAAGGTATGAGCCATGGTGATGCTTCTAGAAAAGATACTTTGATAGAATATGGGTTTAGATTGCCTTGTGCAAAGGATAATAGACCTCTTAAAAATAAAGAGTTTTTTGATAAAGTAGGACAAAAAATTTATATTTCAGCAACTCCTGCAGAATTTGAAAAAGAAACTTCTTCTCAAATAGTTGAACAAATCATTCGTCCGACAGGGCTTGTTGATCCTAAAATTTCAGTTAGACCTATCGAAAATCAAATCACTGATTTGATGGCAGAAATCAAAAAACGTGCTGAAAAAGACGAAAGAGTTTTGATTACAACACTTACAAAACGCATGGCAGAAGATTTAACAGACTTTTTCTTGTCGGAAGGTATAAAAGTTCGTTATCTTCATAGCGAAGTTAAGTCAATCGAACGTATTGAAATTTTACGTGATTTGCGTTTAGGTGAATTTGATGTACTTGTTGGTGTTAACCTTTTGAGAGAAGGTCTTGATATTCCAGAAGTTTCGCTTGTTGCAATTATGGACGCAGATAAAGAAGGCTTCTTACGTTCAGAAACAAGTTTAATTCAAACAATTGGTCGTGCAGCTCGTAATTCTTGCGGTGAAGTTATTATGTATGCTGATGTAATGACTGATTCAATGAAACTTGCGATTGACGAAACAGAACGTCGTCGTAAACTACAAATGGAATATAATGACAAATACGGAATTATTCCTCAAACAATCAAGAAACCTATTGAAAACAACCTTCTTGCTCTTGTTGCAAGCTATAGAAACCTTGAAGATATTGTTGCAGAAGAAATGGTTGAACTTGGCATTGATAAAAAAGATTTGCCAAAATTGATTGATAAATTAGAAAAAGATATGAAGAAAGCTGCGAAAATACTTGATTTTGAACGTGCAGCACAAATCCGAGACCAGTTGAAAAAATTGCGTGAAATGGTGTAAGTTTCGTTATTGCGAATGAATGTGAAGCAATCCAAAGAAATTTTTTGGATTGCCACGTCCCTACGTTCCTCGCAATGATATGATAAGAAGAAGGCTCTAGCAAAGCTCGAGCCTTCTTCTTATTTAATTATTTTGTATGTTCTTCGCCTTCTTGCTCACTCGCGTTAAACGGCAATTCCGAGTTTTGCTATCGTGATTACATCACTACCGCAAAAGCTCTCCAGCCTCTGCTCGTTCGCGCTTCTTACTCGTTCGCATTAAACGGGTCTACGATTGAAGATTTTTCAAAAATTTATTTTTCAAAATCTTCAAGTCTTCGCCCTCTGCTCACTCGCGCTAAAACTGTTTCAAGAATCTTTCGTCGTTGTTGAAGAACAATCTGATATCATCGATTGCGTATTTCAACATTGCAAGTCTTTCTACACCCATACCAAATGCAAAACCGCTGTATACTTCTGGGTCAATGCCTACACCTTTAAGTACGTTTACGTCAACCATACCTGCACCTAAGATTTCTAACCAGCCTGTGCCTGAACATGTTTTACAACCTTTACCTTGACACATAATACATTGAACGTCGATTTCTACAGATGGTTCTGTAAATGGGAAGAATGAACTTCTAAATCTTGTTGGTCTTGATGCGCCGAAGTATAATCTTAAAAATTCGTTTAAGATACCTTTCAAATCACCAAAACTTACGTTTTTATCAATGTATAAACCTTCAATTTGATGGAAGAAGTTGTTTTTACGTGAGTTTACGTTTTCGTTTCTGTAAACTCTACCAGGAGCAATAATTCTGATAGGAGGTTTCATGTCCTCCATTACACGAACTTGTGCACCTGATGTTTGACCTCTTAAAATTACGTTTGGAGCAAGAGTTGTGTAGAATGTATCTTGCATATCTCTTGCAGGGTGGTCTTTTGGAAAGTTTAAGTGGTCAAAGTGATAATACTCTGTTTCAACTTCTGGTGAATTTTTGTCTGGAGCTACTGAAAAACCTAATGTGTGGAAGATTTCAGTAATTTCGTTAATTGTTTCTGTGATTGGGTGAATTCTTCCCATTGGAATGTTTTTACCAGGAAGAGTTACGTCGATTTTTTCACATTTCAATTTTTCGTCTAATTCTTTTTTGTAGAATTCGTCGTATCTTACTTTTACTTCGTTTTCAAGTTTTTGAGCTACTTCGTTTGCGAAAGCACCTACAACTTTTTTATCTTCAACAGATAGGTCTTTTAAGTTCTTTTTTATTGAATTTAATTCACCTTTTCTGCTTAAATATTTTAATTTGATTTCTTCTATATCGCTGATATTTTGAGCTTTTTCTAAATCAGCTTCTGCATTTTTTAAAATTGCTTCTAATTGGTTTTTCATTTGATACCTCTATTTATAAACATTGATTATATTTTTTTTCGTGTTCTACACTTGTAAAATCACCGTGTCCAGGGAAGATTTTGATTTTGTCATCAAGAGTGTAGATTTTGTTTTCAATACTTGATTTAATTTCAGAAAAACTTCCGCCCTCTAAATCTGTTCTTCCTACAGACTCTAAGAATATTGTATCACCAGAAAACAAATTGTCATCAATTAGATAACAAACACTGCCTTTAGTGTGTCCTGGAGTGTGAAGAATTTTAATTTTACCGTTCCAAATTTCGCCTTCTTGAATGTATTCATCGATTTGTGGAACTTCAGCTTCGCCCATTCCGTATTTGTGCATAAATTCTTGAATACCTTCGATTAGGTCTTTGTCTCCGATGTGAGCAAGAACTTTTACTTTTGGGTGAAGTTTTTTTGTGTCGTTAATTCCCATAACGTGGTCAAAATGACCGTGAGTTAGGAGAATGTATTTTAAGTTTGCATTGTATTTTTTCAATTGTTCTTCCACAAAATCTGTTTGTTCTGAACAATCGATTAAAATCGCATCATTGTATTTTTCGTCTATTAATAAATAGTTGTTTGCACCTAAAATTCCGGCTGTAAAGTTTTTGATAATCATTAATCTTCAGCCCTCACGATGTCAAAAATATCTTTGCAAACCTTGAATAAATGTTCAGCCTTGTCTAGTGGAAGCATGTTGTCCCCGTCGCAAAGCGCTTTTTCAGGTTCTGGGTGAACTTCAAAGAATAATGAATTTACACCAGCTGCAATAGCTGATTTTGCTAAAACTGGAACCCATCTTCTGTCGCCACCAGTAGCACAACCGTTTGTACCAGGCATTTGAACACTGTGTGTTGCATCAAATACTACTGGATAACCAAGCATTTGCATCATAGGGATTGCACGCATATCAGTTACAAGATTGTTGTAGCCGAAGGTTACACCACGTTCTGTGAATAAAATGTTTTCGTTGCCAGAGTCTGTAACTTTTTGTGCTAATGCTTTCATTTGTTGTGGTGCTAAGAATTGACCTTTTTTGATGTTAACAATTTTACCAGTCTTTGCAGCTGCTACTAGTAAATCAGTTTGTCTGCATAAGAAGGCTGGAATTTGAATAATGTCAGCTACTTCTGCAACCTTTTGTGCATCTTGTGGAAGATGTACGTCAGTTACGATTGGTAGGTCAAATTCTTTTTTAATTTTTGCTAGGTATTCAAGACCTTTGTCTATGCCTAAGCCTCTGTAACCGTCTATTGTTGAGCGGTTAGCTTTGTCATAAGATGACTTGAATACATAGTTTATACCTAAGTTTGAGCAAACAGTTTTAAGCTTTTCAGCGACTGTTGCCATACATTCATAACTTTCAATTGCGCAAGGACCAGCTAAAATAGTCAATTTGTCCCCGCCGATTTCAAAATCTTTTAATTTTATTTTCTTAACGTCTATCATAATAAGTTTATAATATATAAAAAATGCTCAAATTTCAATAAAACAAAAAAAGAGCCCCATTTCTGGAACTCTTTTTTTTATTCATTATGCCTATACTTAAATTAGTATCTGTAGTGAGCGAAAGCTTTGTTAGCTTCAGCCATTTTGTGAGTATCTTCACGTTTTTTGCAAGCTTGACCTTGTCCGTTTGAAGCATCAATCAATTCGTTTGTTAATTTGTCTACGAATGATTTACCAGCTCTTTTCTTAGCTGCTGCGATTAACCAAGATGAAGATAATGCGAAACCTCTGTCTGCTTTAACTTCGATAGGTACTTGGTATGTTGAACCACCGATACGTCTTGCTTTTACTTCTAGTAATGGTGTTGCATTTGTTAATGCTTTTTCGAAAATTTCTAATGGTTTTTCATTAGTTCTTTCTTGAATTCTTTCTAATGTTGTATAGAAAATTCTTTCTGCTAATGATTTTTTACCACGTCTCATAATTCTGTTGATGAATTTTGAAATATCTACACTATTATATAGTGGATCCATTGGAGGAATTCTTTTTGCTGGTTTAGAACGTCTTGACATTATTTACCTCCTTTAGCACGTTTAGCGCCGTATTTAGATCTTGATTGATTTCTGTTTGCTACACCAGCTGTATCTAATGTACCTCTGATGATGTGGTATCTTACCCCTGGTAAGTCTTTAACTCTGCCGCCTCTGATTAGAACAACACTGTGTTCTTGTAGGTTGTGGCCGATACCTGGAATATATGATGTTACTTCAAAACCATTTGTTAATCTAACTCTGGCAACTTTTCTCATTGCTGAATTAGGTTTTTTAGGTGTTGTTGTGTAAACTCTTGTGCATACACCTCTACGTTGTGGGCATGACATCAACGCTGGTGATTTTGTTTTGTCAGTTAGCTTTTTACGTTCTTGACGTACAAGCTGGTTGATTGTTGGCATAATTTCTCCTTTTATATAGCTTTTTCTTTATTTACTGTCTGTTAATAGCATATTTTCAGCACAAATATTCAGCTATTATCTGTAAATATATTCAACAACAACCACATTTTATTGTCAACACTTTTGTTAAGAAGTTTTAGAGCTTTTTTCATTTATTACAAAATAGTTACAATAATCTTGTCTACTTTAGATATATGTTATTATCTCTTATAGGAGATAAATTATGATTTTTAAGAAAAAATGTAAAATTACTTATATAGCACATGGTGCAACAATTTACAGCGAAAACCATAAATTGAGTAATGGTCTTGAATATCCACCAATTAACAAAAATGGTGAAGAACAAATGTACAATATTCTTGAGTTTATTAAAATTCGTGGTGTAAAAAACGACAGAATTATTTCTGGCCCTGCTCTTTGTACAATTCAAAGTGCTGAAATTCTTTCTGAAGAATTAAAGAGAGATTTCGTCATAAACAAAGAATTGTTACCGAGAAATTATGGCGACTGGGACGGTTTAACTCTTGAACAAGTTAAAAAGAAATATCCAGAATTTGAAAACCGAACAGGTGTTTCAATGTTTTTAGAAACTCCAGAAAATGGTGAAGACTTGGACTCATTCAACAAAAGAGTTAAAGACTCTGTTTCAAAAATCGTTGAAGAAAACATTGGCAAACGTATTTTAGTAGTAACTCACCCTGCGATAATTCGTTCTGCTGTTTGTTCTGCTCTAAAAATTCCGACAGAAGCTCAGTATAATATTTACATTAAAACAGGTAGTGCAACTCAATTGAGTTATTTTGAAGACGGTACTTGTCTAAAATATTCTAACTACGTTCCAATACATTAATTTAGGTAAAAAACATGTTATTTATATTATCTTTTTTATTAGTTTTTACTTCAAGTTATTTTATAGCTTCGTTGTTAACTAAAAAGTCTTATGAGCATTTTTCATTAATGTTAATTTCAGCATTCGCAAATGTTGTCTTGACCTTTGAGGCATTATCTCTATTTCATTTAATAAATATACCTTGTGTTTTATTATTAAATATTATTGTATGTGCGGTTTCTGCTATTCTTTGGGCGAAAAAAGGTAAACCTGTTTTTGTACCAGATTTCAAGGATTTTTTTAGAAAATGTAAAAACATCTGTAAATTAGACAAAACTTTTATAATTTTGTCTTTTTCATTTTTAGTATTTATTTTAGGAACATTATTTTTATGTGCGTTAATTCCTGTTACAAATGCTGATGCAAGGGATTATCACGTAGCAAGAAGTTTCTTTTTTATACTAAATCATTCACTAAGTCATGTTGATGTTGCAGAGGTTAGAGCTCTTGTATTTCCTATAAATTCTGAAATTCTTTATGCATGGATTTTAATGTTTGTTAAAAAAGATGCGTTTTTAGGATTTGTTTCATTCTCTGGTTATTGTTTAGCAGTAGCTTCTGTGTATAAAATAATGAACTTATTAGGTTTTTCTTTAAGAAAAATTCTATGGTCAATCCTTGTTTTATCTTCATTTGCATCTATCATGGTACAGATTTCTGGAACTGAAACAGACGTATTTACAGCAAGTTTATTAATATCTTCAATAGCATTGTTTTGGTTATCTCTTAAAGAAAACAACAAAACAAATTTGATATTTGCATCATTGGCATATGCTCTAGCAGTCGGGGTTAAGACAACTGCTATTATTGCAATTCCAGCAATAGCAGTAATCATGTTAGTTCTATCTAAAAAATATAATAACTACAAAAACTTTGGCATCTTTTGCGGATTTTTTACCCTAAACTTTTTAATATTTTCATCTTACAATTATATTTTGAATTTTATAGATTACGGAAATATTATGGGCACAAATTCTGCATTAGTTGTTCACAAAAATTTCTACGGAATAAAAGGTATGATTTCAACTTTTGTTAGACATACCTTTTTATTCTTTGATTTTACAGGGTTTAAATGGGGCGAATATATAGGAAATTATATTCTTGCTACAAAAATTTTAGTTTTAAAAATCTTAGGTGTCGCCTCTGTTCCAGAAGGTATTTATAGTAATCCAGAAGGCAAATTTCAAGTTAATGGAACTTTATTAGAGCCAAGTATGAGTTATGGGGTTTTGGGCTTTTTAGCATTGTTACCTTGTATTCTGTATTCCTTCATCAAACCTTGTTTTACAAAGAATTTTAGAATTAAATTTTTAGCAGTATTATCAATTGCTTTTATAGTTTATACGTTAACTTTGTCATACTTAATTGTATATATGAATTTTAACGCAAGATTTTTGGCAATGTTTACTGTTATTGTTGCTCCAATTCTTTCATACACGTATTTTAGAAAAAATAATTTTTATAAAATCATTTTGACACTTTGTATAATATATTATATGCTTCTTGTTTCAACTCATTTTTGGGCAAGACCTTCTTGGCATTTTGCGAAAAAACTTTTGTATAGCGGTGAAACAATTTCTCAATTGAGAACAAGAGCTGCATGTAGTAATATTGAAGCACCTGTTGGAGTTATTCTAAATCCACATTGTAAATTCTGGAATAATGTAATAAATTCAGAAGTGTTCAAGGGTAAGAAAATTCTTTATTTTGCATCATCATCTTCTGATATTTTTGCTCCTTTATCAAAAGTCTATTTTAATAATGCAAAAATTGATATTGGGTTAATTCAAAAGATAAAAAACTATAATTTATTGGATTATGACTATATAGTTATTTATGGAAAATGGCAATATTCTTCATTTGTTGACGAAAAGAATATTAAATTCAATTATTACGTAGATGATAAAGGAATTAATCTAAAGAAAACGAACGACCTTTATTATTGTTTTTACAGAAATCTTGTAGGGGCTTTTTCTGGTAAAGAAAGCGCAGAATTTTTAAAAGATCTTAAAAATCAGCCAGTAGCAGCAGAATGCTTTTTTAACTACAAAGATAAAATCTTTAAAAACTTTGAATTCGTTCCAATAGTATCAGAAGATAATGTTGAAGACAGTAGCTTAAACGATTTTATTGTTTTAAAAAACGTTAACAAATAAGCTTAGCAACGACCGTACATATCAGAATATCTAATAATATCTTCTTCAAGTAGAATGCTACCTTGTTGTAATTCAATGATTTCAACATCTTCATCAGAAAGGTTTTGAAGTGAATGTTTTTCTCCGATTGCGATGTCAACACTTTGACCAACTTCTAGGGTAAGCATTTCTTCACCTTTTTGAACTGTTGCTGTACCAAGAGCTACAACCCAGTGTTCTGCTCTGTGGTTGTGAGATTGAAGTGATAATTTTTGGTGAGGATTTACGTGAATTTTTTTAGTTAAAAATCCTTCGCCACTTGCTATAACTGTGTAGAAACCCCAAGGTCTGTAAACTGTTTTGTGAACCTTGTGGGTATCGTCATTTAATTTTTTTAGCTCTTCATAAATAAGTTTAACGTCTTGAGTGTTGTCTGTTCTGCAAGCTAAAATTGCATCTTCTGTTTCAACAATAACAGCATTTTCTAGTCCTACTGTTGCAACTAATTTTGAAGATGAATAAGCTAATGTGTTTTTAGAGTTTTTGTCAATAACGTTTCCGATAAATACGTTACCGTTATTGTCTTTTGCTGAAACTTGATAAATAGCTTCCCAAGAACCTAAATCGTTCCAATCGCTTTCAAGTTTTACTAATGCAATTTTATTAGATTTTTCCATAACAGCGTAGTCAACTGAAATGCTAGGCATTTTGTTGAATGTTACGTATGGAATGTCTGATGAATTTGTGAAATCAAATTCGTCCAAGATATCAAATATTTCAGAATTAGCTTTTTTAAGTTCTTCCATAAATGTAGAAAGTTTGAACATAAAGATACCGCTATTCCAGTAATATGTTCCTGCATCAACGTATTTTTGAGCAGTTTCTGCATCTGGTTTTTCAACGAATTGTTTTACTTTGTAACCGTCTAAAAGTTTTTCGTCTTCGATATTAACGTAACCATAACCAGTTTCTGGTGAAGTTGGTTGTACCCCGAAAGTTACAATGTAGCCTTGTTCTGCTAATTTTTCACCTTTCAAGATTGAACTTTTGAAGGCTGATAAATTCTTGATTAAAGGATCAGAAGGAGCAACTAAAATAACTGGGTCTTCTTCCTTTGAGATTGTAGAAATATATTTAGAAGCAACTGCAATTGCTGGCGCTGTATTCTTAGCTACTGGTTCAGCTAAAACAACAGGGTTTTTGCACATATCTTGAAGTTGATATCTTACATTTGATACGTGTTTTGCGTTTGTAATGCTAACAATATTTTCTGATGGAGTAAAACAAGCTAGTCTTTCAAATGTGGCTTGTAATAAACTTTGATTCATATTTAAGTTTAATAATTGTTTTGGATAAAGTTCTCTTGATAACGGCCATAAACGGCTTCCTGAACCACCGCATAAAATAATACTATACATATTTAACTCCTATTATTCTTTTTGTTGTCAATTATACCAAAAAAATATAAAAATAATTCTTTTTTTGATTTTTTTAATTATATCTACATGTATATATATTATTGTATATTAAAACTCCCCTAAAAAAATTTTAACCTATTATAGAAGGTTAAAATGTCTCTAAATAAGTTAATGTACAAAAAATTAAAGGTAGAAGATTTGATCGTTCTTTCTCAAAAGAACGATTATAAAGCCTTGGAAGAACTTATTAAAAGAGAGCAAAAACATATTTATATGACATTTCTATATTTGTGCAAAGATTCTGTAAAGGTTCAAGATTTGACTCAAGAAGCTCTTTTGAGAATGTCAAAAAATATTCAAAATCTTAGAAATCCAAAAGGGTTTAAAAGTTGGCTAAATCAGATTGTTATGAATCTTTTTTACGATGATTTTAGAAAATGTACAAAGTTAAATGTGGTTTCCTTTGATAAAGAGGTTAATAACGATAATTATTCTACAAATCCGACTTTGGAAATTCCTGATAAACAAGCAAAACCTCTTGAAAAATGTTTGTCTTGCGAATTAGAAATTCTTATTAAACAAGAAATTCAAAATTTACCAGAACATTTCAGAGTCCCAATTGTATTGAGAGAATTGAGAGGCTTTTCTTACGAGGATATTGCCAAAAATACTAATACCAATATAGGTACTGTTAAATCGAGAATTGCTCGTGCAAGATTGAGATTGAAAGAAAATTTAAAAGATTATATTAATAAAGGAGTTTAAAAATGAGTTTATCTTGTTCTCAAATGAGTTCGTTAATGACGTTTTATATTAATAATAGACTTGAATATCCGTTAAAACAAATGTTTGAACAACATTTGGAGAACTGTCCTTCTTGTCGTGAAAAATATAATACGTTATTAAAAATCATGGATAATTTTTCTAAAGCAAAAGAAATTATTGATAATATGGACTTTGCCCAATATTCTGAACTTGAAGAAGAATTAGAAAATGAAAACGAGAAGGACTACGTTCTTGTTCAAAATCTTTCTGCTTATAGCGATAATGAACTTTCAGCAGATGACAGTTTAAGGGTTAAAAAATATATTATTTCAAACTCTTCTGCAAGAAGAACTTTGGAAGAATTTTATGCTCTGAAAAAACTTTTAAATAATTCTTTTGAAAAATCTTCTAATAAATTTAGAGAGGATTATTCAAAATGTATAATGAAACAACTAGATTTGAAAGAAGAGTGCCATAAAGGTGGTTCAAGATTAAAAGTCGCATCTATTTTTATATTCTTGATGACCTCTTTAACACTGGGACTAATTTATGTTGTTTCAAGCATGTTAATTTAAAAATATAAATATACTAGCTGCAATAAACATTGCTGGACCAAACGGTAAAATGATTGCGTCGGTTGCAGATTTTATGTTTCGTGTAACTTGTCTTACGCAATATAAACCAGATACTACAACTAAAATTGTTCCTATATATATAATTAACATGTTTATATCTTTGTTCATTGTGAATAATTTATAGCATGCTGTAATTATTAAAAATAATGCTAATGAAATAATAGTTTTAAATTCTTTTGCCTTATACAATTTCTTTAAATATAAAGGAAGAGTAATTACGGCTTGTACAATTAGTGATAACAATAAAACAAACAATAACGGATACCACCCAAAGATTGCACCCAAACCACCTGCAATAAAAGTATCGCCAACACCGAAAGCTCTTGATTTTACAAATAAATATCCAAGTGATGCAAACAATTCCATTATTAATACACCTTCTAAAATTCCTATTATAGAATTTTGTAGATTGTGATTAACAAGGCTAAGAATTAAACCAAAAATTACTAATAATATTGAATGAATATCAAATATAACTTTTTCTTTTAAATCTGTTACTGTCATGACTATAAATAATGAGAAGATAACTAACATTAAGAGCATGTTAATTGATAAACCGAATTTAAAGAAAATTGCTGTAAATAATATTCCCGTTAAAAGTTCTACAATAAAATATTGAGGGCTAATTTTTTCATGACAAAAATAACATTTTCCTCTTAATAATATATAAGATAATAATGGAATATTGTGCCACCATTTCAAGGCATGCTGACATTTAGGACACTTAGAAGGCGGAAAAACGATTGATTCTTTCGATAAACCTCTAAGTATAACAACATTTAAAAAACTTCCTATACACAAGCCTATAATAAATATCCAAAAGGCTATGTATAATGTTAAAATATCCGGCATGCTTATTTATTTCTTTCGTGATCTGAGTTTGTAATTATGTCATACATTGCAGAAAGAGCTTTTTTAAGTCTTCTAGAAACTTGCATTTGTGAAATGCCTAGTTTTTCTGCGATTTGACGTTGATTAAGGTCTTCGTAGTAGTTTAATTCGATAACAGCTTTTAAATCTTCTGGTAATTTTTCAATAGCTTTAGAAAGCATGATTTTTTCTTCATAAGAATTTAACATTTCTTGATGGTCTCCAGAAGGGATTTTATCGGCTAAAGACATGTTATCATCATCAGATGTATTAAAGGTTTGGTCTAAAGAAATTGTATTTTTTCTTCTGTCTACTTCTATTGCTATGTTAACCTTTTGAATTGAAACGTCCATTGCTTTTGCAACTTCTTCAGTTGTAGGCTCATCACCAGATTCTTCAACTAATTGTTTAATATAATTATTAATTCTAAAAGCTAACTCTTGAATTTCTCTAGGAGCTTTAATCATAGAAGCTTTGTCTCTTAAATAATGGCGAATTTCACCAGTAATTAAGTAACTAGCATAAGTTTTAAATTTAGTTGAAATATCAGGATTGTAAAACTCAATAGCCTTGATAAGTCCTAAAGAACCAACTTGAATAAGGTCATCAATAGGGTCAGTAGAACGTCTAGCAAGAGAGCATGCTATTTTTTTTACCAACGGCATAGTCGCAACAACAATTAAGTTTTGAAGTTGTTTCTTTTGCTTTTCATTATCAGTTTTTTTGTATGATGCAAGCCACTCAGTAACTTGTGCAAAATTGTCTTCTGTCTTGTTGTTCACTACTCAACCCTCTAATACAACATAATCAGTATAGCATAATGGGTAATGTTTTTAAAACTGTAACGAATTGTTAAAAAAATTTAACATGTCGACCATGAACTAGCAACTTTTTTTTTTAGAATTTTTAAATAACATGTGTAGGTAGAAAATTTAGTGTTTCTTTATATTTATTTTTAGAGATTCAAAATAATCCACAATTCATAAAAACAATATTTCAATTTACTTATAGGACAGGAGTTCATTATGAACATTAACAAAATCAACAATTTAGCAGTAGCACAAGTGAGACCACAAATTAAGCCTCAAGTTGCACAACCAAAATTAACTTACGCAACAGATACAGTAGAGTTATCGAAACAAGAATCGCCAATTACGTTAAAACGTCAAGGCAATGCTTTACATGTTTCATTTACAGGTAAAATTCAAAACCCAATGGAAACAAAAGCAAATGAAGATGCACCAGCATTACAATTTAGAGTTAGAGGCGTATCAAAACACCAATTAGGTACAGAAGGTGCCAGTGCAACTGCTGAAGATGATTCAGTTGTTCAATTAGCTAATTCAAACTGGAAAGAAGGCGACAAATTAGTTTGGAAAGAAGAAA
>CAVCIU010000033.1:0-19603 GCA_963602355.1 Methanobacteriaceae archaeon | reverse complement strand
TGAAATCTAAGAAAGAACTTGCAGATTTGGCAGTTTACGAAGGCGAAAAGATTATTACAGAACTTTCAGACGAAGAAATCTACGAAATCTTTACTCTTTCTGCATAGATGTAAGATTGGTGAAAATACTGTCGGTATAGTAATACCGACATACGTTCTACAATATTGTTGGGGTGGAAACCCCAACAAATAAAAACTTGTCATTGTGAGCGATAGCGAAGCAATCCAAAAAATTGTAGGTCGGGTTTACTAACCCGACATTATAATTTATAACTTTTCACAAATTCAACAGCCTGTTCTTTTGTTGTAATTTCGCCGTTAAATTGTTCTTCTTGAAGTGCTTTTATAACTTCTCCCAATTCTTTTGACGGTTTTAAATTTAGGAGTTCCATAATTTCTTCACCGCTTAAAAGTTTAGGAAGTGGCTCAAGATTGTCTTTCACTTCAAGATAAAATTTCATTAGGTTTGTAAGTCCCGAAATGTTTTTGTGAACAACTTCATCAGTTATGGCTTTTCCTCTTGCAGAAAGTCTATCAGACATTGCTAAAAAGATATTATCGATAACGTCATCTTCCATTTTTCGCACGTATCTCATTTTGACTTTATCCGTCAAAACCTCTGTTGCAATTACGTGAGACGGATAAATATGATTTTTAATCATTTTACAAATATATTCTATTTGTTTTTTAGAAAATTTAAGCTTTCTCAAAATAGGTGAGGCTAATTTACTGCCAACTTCCTCGTGCTTGATAAATCTATGACGACCTGTATCTTCTTCAATCGTCCAGCAAGAAGGTTTTCCGATATCGTGCATAAAGCCTGCAAGTTTTAAATGCGCTAGTCGTGAAAATCCACCAAAATCAACTTTGTCTAAATGTTCTTTAACTTCCGGTTTTGCAATATTATAAAAGTTTTGAATTTGATTAACTGTTTCAATAGAATGATGTAGCAAATCCAAATGATGATGCGTGTTTGGAGGAACTTTTCTTACTTCTAAAAATATTGGTAAGATTTCATACAAAATTCCTGATTTATCCATATTTAACAAGGCTTTTACCGTATAAGCTCCGTCAAAAAGTTTCATCAACTCGTAATTAAGTCTTTCTTTTGCAGGATTATTAATCAATTTGATATGTTTTTTTATTGTGTGCTCTGTTTTGCTATCAAGTTCAAAACCTGTTACAGCTTGAAAACGGTATGCTCTCAACAATCTCAAAGCATCTTCAACAAAATTCTTTTCCTCAATCATTCTGATTTTTTTGTTTTTTAAATCCTTCAATCCATTGTTCAAATCCAAAACCTCAAAGGTTTCAATGTTCATTGCAACAGAATTCATCGTAAAATCTCTGCGTTTCAAATCTTCTTCAAGGTTATTATTGATAGGGTTTGTAATATCAATGAAGTTTTTTTTATCTTTTAGAACAAGTCTATAAATTTTGTTTTCTTCATCAAGCGGAATAAATGTTGCATCGAGTTTTTCTGCTAAATTCATCGCATAATCTTTAGCTTCAACATTGCAAACAATCAAATCTTTATCAAAGTTCGCTTTCCCAGTGTACAAATCTCTAATTATGCCACCTACAACGTAAACTTCCACACCTTCTGAATATTTTTTTATTTCTTCTAAAACTTTATCTTTTTTAAGCTTTTCCAATGTCGGAATTTTCATAAATAATATTTCCTATCGCTACAATAGAGGCAGTATCTGCTCTTAGGATAAGTTCACCCAAAGAAATTGTATTCAAATTTTCTTTTTCAAAAAATTTAAATTCAGCTTTTGAGAACCCGCCTTCTGGTCCTATTATAACAAGAATTTTATCATTTTGCTTAAATTTATTATTATTTAAAAATTCTTTGAATTGGTATTTGCTAGCGCGTTCCGTAAAACACAAGATATGGTCAAAATCTTTTTTGATAACATCTTGAATTGTTGTTAATTCAAAACAAGTCGGAATATCTGCTCTTTCGCATTGTTTAAAAGATTCGTAGCAAATCTTTTGCCAACGTTTAATTTTTTTAGTTATAACATCTTTTTTTACTGCACAATTATCTGTGTAAATAGGATAAAAACCTCTCACACCTAATTCTGTTAACTTTTCAAAAATAGTATTTATAGCAGTACTATTCAATGGACTAATTGCGATATAAAGGTCATAATCAAGCTTACGTTTTGATTTATAAGAGTTTTCAATAGAAGCCTTTACATGGTTTTTAGTAATTTCTTCAACCTTCGTTTCATATTGAATTTCGTTTTCGTCAATCAAAAGTAAGTCTTCGCCGACTCTTGCACGCAAAGACTTGGCAATATGGTTATAATTTTCTTTGTCGTCAATTATAACCATATTGTTGTCTATATTTTTTGAATTTATTAAAAACTGTGGCATTAGTAATCTGAATGAGCAGGAGCATCATCATCGTCCTTTAGTGATGATAAGTCGTTGCTATAGCTTGTATCAAAATCTTCTGGTAATTTATCTTGGTCTGGCCAAATTGTTTCTTCATCAAAACGGCAAGCATCTAAATTATCAGCAGTTGAGAAGTCTGAGTTTGATAAATCTGATTCTTGGAATACGCAACCAGTCATATCTGCTTCTGTAAAGTTGCAATAACTTACAACAGCATAACTAAAGTCAGCACCTGGAAGAATACTTTCTGTAAAATCGCATTCAACAAGATTTGTTCTTGTAAAATCAACTGATGTTAAATCGCAGTTAGTGAAATTAACCTCTGTTAATTGTGCATCAGCAAATGATGATGAATTCAAATCTGCATTAGCGAAGCTTACGTTATCCAATACTAGATTTGAAAAATCAACTTCGCTCAAATCAACATCTTCTTTATCTTTTATCCATTCGTTGAATTCTTGTGGATTTTTTTGAATTAGTGTAATTAACTCATCTTTTGAATAATCACTCATTGAAATTGTCTCCTTTTATCTGGTGTAACCTATTTTGAACTTAGTTGCATAGCCATCAAAACTAACTGTGTACGACTGTTTACGTTAAATTTTTTATAAATATTTCTCAGGTGCGTCTTAACAGTAACTTCCGTAATGTCCAGTTTTTCTGCTATTTCTTTGTTGTTTAGTCCTTTGGTCAAAAGTTCAAGCACAGCAGATTCTTTTGGGGTAATTTCATTGTTTACCGATTTTACTTTTTTAATATCAATCTGATTGCTATCATTTTTGTTCCAAGCGGAACGTCTTATCACTGCCTCTATTCTCGCAAGCAATGTCGAAAGCACAAAGGGTTTTACAATATAATCGTCGGCTCCCATTTTTAGACCTTTTACTATCTTTTGCTCTTCGCTAATAGCCGTTGTCATTATTATTGGTATTTGCTTTGTGTTTTCATTTTCTCGAATTTCTTTTAGTACGTCCCAACCATTCATGTTAGGCATCATTACATCAAGCAATATAATATCAAAATCTGTTTTTTTAGATAAAGTTTTCATTGCCTTTAATCCGTCAACAGCAGATTCCACCTCATAACCATAAAGAGGTAATGAGTCTTCTAAAAATTTAGGATTGTCGTCAATAACTAAAACTTTTCCTAATTCAGTCATCTAGTTTCCTTTAAACGATTTGGTACTTAATTGCTTTTAGTGCAGCTTGAAGTCTATCTTCAACTTCTAACTTTTGCAGAATGTTTGCAACGTGAGCTTTGATAGTATTAATACTGATTGTACATTCTTTCGCAATCTCAATGTTGCTATATCCTTTTGCAATAAGTTTCAGAATTTGAAGTTCTCTAGCTGTTAAATTAAAGTCGCCTTGACCTTCAACAGGTGCATCTTGTTGATTTGCTGCAGCTCTTAGTACGATATGTGCAATGCTTGGGTCAAACCATGCTGCACCATCTAAAACTGATTTAACAACTGTCTCTAATGTCTTTAAGTTGATTTCTTTTGAACAATAAGCATTTGCACCAGCTTTTAAACTGTTCAATACAGCTTTTTCATCACTGTGTGATGTTAGGATAATAATTTTTACGTCAGAATCAATTAATCGTATTCTTTTTGTTGTTTCTATACCGTCTACGTTTGGTAAACCTAAGTCCATAATGATTAAATCAATCTTATGGTCTTTGAATTGTTTTAAAGCTTGATCTGCATCTTCTGCTTCGTAGATATTTTCAATTATATCCATTCCTTCAAAATTTGTTTTCAAACCAAACCTTGTTAACTCGTGGTCTTCTACAATTAATATATTCTTCTTTTCTGTATCTGTCATTTCTTTTTTTCTTTCTTTTCTTCTATAAAATTTGGGTTTAATTTTTTGCTTTTTTCGATATAGTAATTTGCGCTTATATTATCGTTCAAGTTTTCAAAAAGCTTTCCTTGATAATAATAATATTTGTAATAAGTTTGGTCAAGATTATACGCATTATTAAGGTATATTTGAGCAAGGTCGTAATTTGCTCTTTTACGCTCAAAATCTGCTAATTCTAGCCAACCGTCTGCAAATTCACTGTTTAATCCTATTGTTTTCTTTAGATAAGCCAATTCCTTATATGAGTCTAATAACGAAATTAGATAATAGGCTTCATAAGAGTCTGATGTGTTTTTTAGAACTTTTGATAAAATTTCGTGAGCTTTTTGTTTTTTACCAAGTTCTAAATAAGCTTTTGCTGTTTTGACATCAGCGTCGTATGAATCTTTATCGTAACTCATGGCTTCTTTATAGAATTTTAATGCGCCTTTGTAATCTCTTTTTCCGTATGCTAAATCACCCAATAAAATTAGCGCATCTGGATTTTTTCGATTTAATTTGTAAGACTTCTGCGCATTCAAAGATGCCTTTTCATATTCTTTTAATGCCACATAATTTTGACTTATTAACGCATAAATTTTTGAATTTTCTTTTTTATTTTTAGCATTTGCCATTGGCATAACTTTTAAAGAACGAAGATAATCGTCTCTATAGTAGTGATAATAAGCCAAATGGTAGTTTTTTAATCTTTCATTTTTTGTGTTTTTGTATAAAATATATTCTTCAATTTCTTTATATTTCTTAGCATAAAAATCAGTTAGGATAACAGATTTTTTAATATTATCAGCTTCTTTTTGAGCTTTGTCTTTTAAACCTTCATCAGCTAAAATTTTTACTTGCAAATATTTATATGAAATGTTCTTAGGGTTTTTAGCAATTGCTTCATCTAGATATTTTTGAGCTTCTTGAATATTACCACTTTTGTACCAAGCAAGAGCCGTTAAGTATTGAGCATAATCGTATTTTTCTCTAATTTCTGTGTTTGCAGTCAAATCTGAAGCTATTTCTTTACTCATGTTGTTGTAAACAATATCTGCAAAACATTCGCTCAAATATATTTCATCTTCAGTATTGATTTTTGAATTTTGATAATAAATTTCATCAATATTTTTCAGTGGAATTTGAGCTAATTCTGCATCTTTTATTTTTAACCTAGCTTTGCCTGCTAAATCATATAAGCCGATGTCGCTTAGTTTACCAGCTAAAACTATATTGATGTAATCATTATTATTGGGGCTAGAGTTAACGATTTGAGAAAACTCTTCATACGCAATACTAACATTACTACTTTTGAATTTTGCCATTGCGCCATTGAAGTCCTCAAGGATTTGATATTTTTGAGGTTCAATCGTTGCAAAAGCTGTTGATATGTTGAAAAAACATATCAAACATATTATCAAAAGTTTTTTAATCATCAACTTGTCCTAAGTAATACTTGTTGAATAAGGTTACAAATCTTGTTTCTTCTTCAGTCAAAGTGTCTGCATCTTTTTCTAACAAGTTATACAATTCTCTTAGATTATATTTTCCTAAAAATTCTTCATCTTCTGGTTTTAAAGTTAATTTGTTTTCTGTTAAGAATACTTTAATAACTTGATTTGCAGGAAGAGTTAAGAATTTATCTACAACACTTCTGTCAAAATGTTTGTCGCTATCTTTAATCAAGATGTTGATAACATTTCTGATAGGCATTTTATCACGGTAGTGTCTTTTTGATGTAATAGCATCAAAAACGTCAGCAACCGCAAGAATTCTACCGCCAAATGGAATATCTTCTCTTGATAAATATCTATAATAACCTGTACCATCAAATTTTTCGTGGTGAGCACAAGCAATTTCTGCAATCATTTTGAAATCATCAGACATGTGAATTTTTTCCAAAATGTTGTGAGTAATTTCAACGTGTTTTTGGATTTGTTTGTATTCGTCGTCTGTTAATTTACCTTCTTTTTGAAGAACAGAATCTTTAATACCAATTTTACCTATATCGTGAAGCATTGCGGCTTTTTCAATAATTTCAACTTGTTTGTCGTCCATATTGAAGGCTTTTGCAATCATTGAAGAATAATATTTCACCCTTGTAGAATGACCTGCTGTAATCTTATCACGAGCATCGATAGAGGCTGCAAGTGTTTCGATAAAACTATCAAATACAATTTTTTGTTCTTCAATCATTTTTTGTTGCTTCGCAAAAAGTTGAGCATTTTCTAATGCGATACCTGCAGAAGAACCGATTGCAACCAGTAAGTCTTCGTCCTCTGGTGTGAAGTATCCGCCGATTTTGTTTAATACTTGGAACGCACCGATGATTTCTTGGTTTAAGTTTTTAATAGGCATACACAAAATAGTTTTTGTTTTGTAGCCTGTTTTCATATCGATTTCTTTGTTAAAACGTTCGTCATTATAAGCATCTTTGATGTTAATACTTTCCCCAGTTTTAACAGTGTAACCTGCTAAACCTTTTCCTGCTGGAAATCTTAGTTCAGAACTTTCGATACCTAGTGCAACTTTACTCCAAAGTTCATCATGCTCTTTGTCGTATAAGAATACTGTACATCTATCTGCGTTTATAGTTTCTTTTACAGCTTCAGCGATTACTTTTAAAAGCTTGTTGATATCAGTTTCAGCTGCAACTGATTGGCTAATTTTTACCAACGCATTAAGAGGATCTCTTTTGTTGCTTGGTTCTTGATTTTTTAATTTTGCGATTTCGTCCAAATATTTTAGAGCAAAATCCATCAATCCGAATTCATCATCTTTCACTGCATAATATTTTGCTTTTGAAAGTTGAATTTCTGCTAAATCTTCGTTATTTTCTTTTAAGTTTATAATTCCAGAAAATAGTTCATATACCAATTGAGCAGGGATATAGTTGTTATAAGTCGCAAGGTACAAAGCATCGTTTAAGAAAGTTAGAGCTTTTTGGTAATTGTTTGCATCTTTCATGTATTTAACAAAACCCAACATTGAAAGACAAATTGAAATGTTTTCATTTGAGTTTTCGTTCTTTAAAATTTCTTGCGCTTCTTTAGTTAAGATTTCGCATTGATTATAATTTCCTTGTGAAAGTTCATTGAATGCGCTTTTTAGCAAAGCTTTTGCACTAATTATTTCTCTATTTTCTAAAGCATGTACCATAAAATCATATCCTCTTATCGTTTTTATTGTACAATACTTTTAGTAATATTTCAAAACTCTTAAAATAATTATGAACAAAATAACAATACTAATTCCAGTTTACAACGAATACAACACCTTACATAAAATCTTAGCTAAAATCGAAAACATTGATTTTTATGGGCTAAACAAGGAAATTATTTTGATTGACGACTGTTCAACAGACGGAACAAAGGAGCTTTATAAAGATTTGAATTATAAAGTTTTGTATCATGAAAAGAACTTAGGTAAAGGTGCTGCATTAAGAGACGGTTTTAAAGAAGCAACTGGTGATATTGTTACAATTCAAGATGCAGATTTAGAATATAATCCAGAAGATTTGTTACCTCTAGTAAAAGTAGTGTTGGATAATGAGGCAGATGTGGCTTATGGCTCAAGATTTATGAATATTGATAAGTCTAAAAACTATATGTTGACTCACCTTTTAGGAAATAAAGTACTTACAATTATTACAAATCTATTGTACGGTGCAAAGCTTACTGATATGGAAACTTGTTACAAAGTTTTTAAAGCTGAATACGTGAAAAACTTAAACATAAAATCAAACAGATTTGATTTTGAACCAGAAATAACTGCAAAAGTATTAAAACAAGGTGCAAGACTTAAAGAAGTTCCAATCTCTTACAACGCAAGAACTTTTGATGAAGGTAAGAAAATTAGTTGGAAAGACGGTTTTGCTGCTATTTTTGCACTTATTAAATTTAGATTTATGAATTAAAGGAGAATTTATGATTGAACCTAAAGAAGCTCTACAAAGATTAATGGAAGGCAATAAGAGATTTGTTAATAACGCATCAATTCACCCGAATAGATGTCAAGAAACAAAAAATTCTTTGATTGCAAAACAAACTCCATACGCAATTATTCTTTCTTGCTCTGATTCAAGAGTTCCTTTAGAAATTGTTTTTGATGCTGGTTTAGGCGATATTTTTGCAATCAGAACTGCTGGTCATGTCCTATCTCAAGAGGTTATGGGAAGTATTGAATATGCTGTAGTTCATCTTGGTGTAAAACTTATTATGATTTTAGGACATGATAATTGTGGTGCTGTACATTCTGCCGTAGATGCTTACAAATCAAAGACTCTTGATACAATTTCTCCAAACCTAAAATCAATCTTAATGGAAATTTATCCAGCAATTGAAAAAGTTGATGAAAACTTAACAGAAGAAGATTTTCATAAAGAAGCAATTCGTCAAAATGTTGAATATCAAGCAAAAGACTTGCTTACAAAAGATGCTTATATCGCAGAGAAAGTAAAAACAGGCGAAATTATGGTTGTAAAAGCAAACTATAACCTAAAAACCAGCGAAGTTGAAATCTTCTAAAGATTGTCTACTTCTTCAATCTCTTTTTTCGCAACTTCAATGCCATAATTCAATGCAGTAATAAATTTGTTAGCTTTTTCATCAGAGTTAAATGCTCTGATTGGAATAAAATAAGCATTCTTTTTAGTTACGTAAATAAATAGAATTGGTTTTGTCATAACAACTCTATCAATATTTTTGAAATCAAAATATTGAAAACCTAAGTTGCTACCCGCAATCAATTGATTTTTTTCAATTGTATAAACGCAATCTGTTAAAACTTTAAGTGCAGATGACAAATTCAAATAAGCGATAAAAATATAAACAGGCACAAACAAAATTGCAACAACTATGAACAAAATTGCCACCATAAATATTTTTATCCACAAAAAATATCCAGCAAAACCAACAAGAAGAACCAATGCTAAAAACATTAGCCAACATTTTTTCAAATCAAATCCTAATGATTCTATAACGACATTTAGGATATCTTCTCTTGTGTATTGGAATGAAACTGAAAGTGAATCTGCCATGCACTTATTATATCACATATTGAAATTATTATCCATTAAGATTTGATAATTTTATAACACGTTAGATTTACAAAAGTCTGTACAAGCGCAATATTGGCAAGCATTTTTATCACAAGTTGGTTCAAATTCTATATCGTTTATTTTGTTAATTGCATTTTTAAATTTTTCAACAACTTCTTTACATTCCTCTTCCGTATAATTTACAGTTAGATTTTTTGTAAAATCTTCAGGAAAAATAAATACAGTATTTGAAACCTTATGTCCAGTTAGATTTTCAAACATGTATTTATAGATTGCCATTTGGTTATAATAATCTTCGTGCTCACCTTCTGGGCAAACTTGTTTTGAAGTCTTTGCTTTGCCTGTTTTGTAATCATATATAGAATATGTTCCGTCTTCGTTTTTGTCTACTCTATCTACAATTCCAGAGAAGGAATAATCTCCAGAAGCATAACTTATTTCTTGTTCAGAATTAACAAGATTTTTTATTGGATAAGTTATTATTTGATTATAAAATTCATCAAGAGCTTTTTCGCCTCTGCCTTCAAGGTTTACTCTGTTTTTATAATCAGAAACCTTTTGATTTGAAAGTTCGTTTTTAAAGCTTTCAATAAAATCTTCTTTTGAAGGATATTCTTTATTCTTTAATGCGTACTTAACCGCAAATTCGCATGCTGAGTGCACTGCTGTACCGTAACTTGCATTATCAGGATTACCGTCTCTGCCATCAAGTTTTAAAATTTTGCTGTACAAGTATTGTCTTGGACATTTTAAATATGTATTTATAGCAGAAGGTGAATAAGATTTATCCTTTAATTTTGATTTTATCATTTCTGCAAAATCTCTTTTGTAGTCGTAATTTCTCTTTGTCAGAGTTTTTGCGGTCTCTTGCCAAAAACTTGCTTCATCATATTCGGGTGCTTTTATTTGATTAAGTGAATCTTTAATATTGCTAATAAATGCACTTAGTTTTTTAGGTTTACCGTTTTTTGTTAATGCGTAAGATAATGTTAATGCGTGTTTTGCCCTTGTCATTCCAACGTATAAAACTTTGATTTTATCTGAAAGTTTTAATTCTTGTAATTCTTCTTTGTTTTTATATTCAGAAGGATTTAGCGGAATATTGATTGACGGAGTTCGACTGCTCTCCCAGTTTGCACTGATTAAGGCTGGCATGTATACGTATTCAAACTCTTTACCTTTTGCAGAGTGATAAGTTGATAATTGAACAGCATTAAACGTTACTGGTGCTTTGTCTGTCAAAATATCAATTTCATCGTTTTGTAGAATTTCTAAATGGTTAACAAATTCTTCTAGCAGGCTTGTTTTATAAATTTCTGAATATGCAGAAGCTTCTTCAATTAATTTTTTCAATGCTGCAATGTTTTCTGTACGATTGATTTCAAAGTTCATGTAATAGTCGAAAATGCTAGTTTTAGACCCTATTTCTAAAAGAGTATTTTTGATGTTTTCAGAAGTTTTGTATGCTGATAAATAATCGTAAGTTTGTAAGAAAATCTTTAATTTAGAACCTTCTTCAAAATCTTCATCTTTAAACGAACGAATGCAATCTAATGGAGTTGGGAATTTTGAACAATTTTCTGTAATCAATCGATAATCTTTCGCACTCACATTAAAAGGTTGCGACAATAAGATTTGAAATACCTTGTGTGAATACTTATCAGGATTAGTAAGCATTTGCATATAAGATATCAAAACATTTACTGCGTGGTTTGAAAAAATGCTTATGCCATTTTTTAACTCACATTGAATATTTCTTGCGTTAAATAATTCTACAAATGTGTCTAATTGTGCGTTTGTGCTTGCTAAAATCGCAATTTCAGAAAGCTTTGGATTTCCTTCTTTGTCTTTTGGGCAAGCTGGTGAATTAATCAAGGCTTCAATCTCGTCTACAATCGAATTGTATTCTTGCATTTCGTCTACGTATTCAACAAATCTTACAGGTTTGTCTTTTGCTATAATATCTTCGTTTTTAGCTATTAATTCTTTTGAAATATTATATTGTTTAAAGTCTGGATTGTTTTCCAATCTATTTGAATCTTGCATTGCAACAAGTCTTGAGACGTCGAGGATAGATTGAGTCGAACGCATATTTTCTCTTAAACAGATAACTTTTGTGTCTGGAAATTCTCTCAAAAAGTTTTCAATAGTGTCTAATTTTGCACCCTGAAATGAATAAATGATTTGGTCGTCATCTCCAACTACAAAAATATTTTGCGTTTCTATTGCTTTTGACAAATGAAAAACGATAGAGTTTTGAGACATATTTGTGTCTTGATATTCGTCTACAAGAATATATTTGTATTTGTTTGCAATTGTTGATAAAAACAGTGGGTCATTTTCAAATTTATCAAGCACAAACGAAATCATATCATTGAAATCAAGATAATGATTTTGTGTCATTTTTTCTTGATATTTTTCGTAAAATTGCCATAATTCTTTTACTTTTTCGATTTTCTTTTCTAGAGAAACAATTTCACCTTCAAGTGTTGCAGTTCTTGTTTTGCCTTGCTTAATTTTTTCTGCAAGTTCAGCTTTTTTGCTTTCTAATTCTGGAAGCCAATCTCTGTTGTGCTCAATATTATAAAAATAAGACTCTTTTGTTAATCTGTATTTTTTTATTTCATTGATTGAATTTTTTATTGTGTCGATAAAAAAATAAGGGTCGTTTTTCTCTGTTCTGAAAGCTTTTGGATTAATTTCATCGATACATTCTTTTATGAAGGTTCTAGAAATTGAATCAGTTACTATTCTAAAATTGCTTGGTAATTCAAATTCGTCTCTAAATTCTTCAATAACTTCACAACAAAAACCGTGATATGTGTAAATGTTTACACCAGATGAAACTTCTTCCAACTCTGTATTCAAACGACTTCTCATCTCGTTTGCGGCAGCATCTGTAAATGTTAAACACAAAATTTCTTCTGCATTAACGTTTTTGTTTTTAATCATGTTTTTAATACGGTTGATTATGGTAAAAGTCTTACCAGTTCCAGGACCCGCAAGTACAAGATATTTACCTTCAATGCTATCTATACATTTTTGTTGAAGTTCGTTTGGTGTTTTTTCAAGAGTTTTTGTCATAAGTTTTTCCTTTAATTTAATAATACTATTTTATTATTACAAAAAAGGGTGTCAACTTCGGACGTATGTGAAGCAATCGCAGATTGCTTCGCTGTCTTGGATTATTCGGGTTGTCGCGGGAGTAACGTCCCGCTCCACCTTACGGGCTGGGTTCGCTTTGCTCACACGACGCCCTACCGAAAATCCGCTTCGCAACGGCGGTTTTGTAGTGTTGCTCTGCTTGTCTTTGCCTACGCAAAGCCAACACCAGCAACACCGGCTAATGCTTTGCTTGTTCCGCTTCTTTTACAACTTCAAAGACACCTTTTGCTTCTTTTAGTGTCATACCTTGTTCACATCTTGCTGTGTAATAGCCTGATTCGGCAGCAAAAGACATTACAACGATTTTGTTGTTTAAGTCGTATCCTCTAACATACACTGGAACGTCTTTTTCTATTTTGATTTCTTTATTTTCTGGATATACGTTATAATCTCCACTTATGTCATAGTGTGGATTTGTTTTTTCATCTAATGTATCTGTTTTTCTTACAACAATATTTCTTTTTTCGTCTAGTGGATACGAAATTTCTATCATATCCTTCATAGAGCGAACTGTGAAGTTTGATAAAACAAGTGGAAAATTAAATCCTGCAATTTTTGCAGCTTTATTCAAATCGTCTTGACAATCTTGCCACGGATTTGGCAATAGCGTTCTATTACTCATTTGATCTTTTGTACATGCAGTTAAAAAATTAACACTAATTATGCAGATTGCTATAAACAATAAAAGTTTTAATTTTATTTTCATTAAAAATTTTTCTCCTATTTCTATAATATACAATTTATTTTCATTATTAAAATTGTCAAATTTTTGAAATGTTAAGTTCCTTGTATTTCATGCTGCGTCCATGTTTGAGCATGTTTACAAAACTTAATAAACGCATTTAAAAAAGGCAATTTTTTTTAAAACAAAAACTTTATATAAGAGTAAGAGAGATTTGAGAGAGAATTAGATGACATTTTCAGTAAGTTTTAATCAAAATAATTCATTCGGTTCTGCTAGAGTTGCTTCTAACTCAACAAAATCTCTAATGGAATCAAATCCAAGCTTATTCACAGGTGTTACATTCAACGGTGTTGCTCCTACTTCAATGATTTCAAACGGTGGCTTTGGTTCTTTCTTCAACTTTGCTGGTTTATTCAATGCTTTTTCTAACTTCTCAGTTCCAGCATTCAACTTCAATATGCCAGCTTTCAATTTTGCAGGTTTTGGTAACTTCAACTTATTCCCTGCATTAGGTCAACAAACTTATACATTCAACCAATCATTTGGTTCAAATGTAAGAGTTTCTTCTTCAGCTAAAACTGCTAGAGCTCAAAAAGCTGTTGACGTTGCTTTATCTCAAGTAGGTGTTAGAGAAAACGGCAGCACTAACAACTCAGCTGAAGTTAACAAATACAGATTTGGTAAAGCTAATGGCAATCCTTGGTGCGCAAGCTTCGTTTCTTACTGCTACGGTCAAGGTCAAGGCAACAGCAACAAAGCTACATTCGGTTTCACTGAATCTTCTCAATCAATCAAAAATCAAGCTATCAAAGCTGGTAAATATTCAACTAAAGAATCTGGTTACAAACCTCAAGTTGGCGACTTAGCAGTTTGGTCTTACACTAAAAACTCTGGTCATGTTGGTATCATCGCTTCTGTAAACAAAGATGGTTCTTTCGATGTAATCGAAGGCAACTGCGATGACAAAGTTCAAAGATGCACTCGTTCAATGAACACAAAAGACTTAAACGGTTTCGTAAGAATGAATGAATGGGTTGAAGCATAATAAGTTTAAATAAATTCTTAGTGTGAAGTGTAAGGGAAATGTAAAAAGTGTGTTAGGGTTGACCAAGGTCAACCCCTTTTTTTACGCAAAATATTTATATCCCTTTTATTGCATTATCAATTGCATCTTTTTCTTCTCTAAATAATGCGTTATCTCCGATTTGGTCTGTAATTGTGTGCATTTCAACTATTTTATTATGTACATTTTCATTTGTTACTACCAAAAATAGTTTAATATGTTGAGCCTGCAATCTTACAATGATATCTTCCAATGCAAAAATAGCTGACATATCAAGTTCTATGTTTGAATTATAAGTTAAAATTATATATTTGGTTTCTAGCAATTCGTCAAAATGTGAAACAATTTGGCTGATTGAACCAAAGAAAAATTGTCCGTCTAAATGAAGAATTCTGATTTTGTAGTGTGATTGTTGCTCAATGCTTATTTCGTAATCAGTATAAACATCTGCATCTTGTTTTTCTTTAATTGCCGTATTATCTGCGCTACGTTTTGCAAATAGTAATGATGATAATACAATGCCGACACCAATTGCGAAAATTAGGTTATAAAAAACAGTCAAAAATAATACAATCATCAAAACTGTTAAGTCGTCTTTGGGTGCGAATTTTAAAATCTTTACCACTTTAAAATCAATTATATCAATACCGATTTTTATCAAAATTGCGGCAAGTACGCAAATAGGTATTTGCACGATAAACCAACTAAATTTTAAAAGTACAACAAGTAAAAATATTGCACTAAATATAGAAGTTAAATTCGTTTTTGCATCGTTTTTAACGGCGGCAACACTTCTCATTGTTGCTGCCGAACCCATCATTGTTCCTGTTAATGAACAAATAAGGTTTCCAATTCCGTGTGCAAAAATAAAATGTTTAAAATTTGATTTTTGTTTAGTTAAAGAATCTATAATGACTCCTGTCAAAAGGCTTTCACTTGTCGCAACAAAGGCTAAAGTAAGTGCAATCGGAAAATATTTTGAAATCAAATCTACTGAAAAACTAGGCATTTGAAATTGTGGAAAATTCGCGCTCATTGTAGAAATTTTTTCTATATCCCAACCTAAGTAATATCCTGTAATTGTCATTAAAACTAGGATTAGCAACTGTGCAGGTATGATTCTAGAAATACATTTAGGTGTAATAAACAACAAAACAAGAGTTGTAATACCCAAAATTGCAGAATGAATATTAATCGAGTCTAAAAGTTGTGGAATATTTATCAAGGCTTGAATAGTCGAAGGACTAGTTATTCCGCCTAAAAGTACTGGTGTTTGTAGAATGATAATTATTAATCCGATACCGCTCAAAAATCCTGAAATAACAGGATATGGAACATATTTTATAAGCTTAGGAGCAGATGTTAATGAAATTAAAATTTGTAAAATAGATGCCATTACTAAAATTAAAATGGCATCAGAAAGGTTACCCGAAGTTGCTGCAAATGCAGTGGCTAAAATTATTGCAATAGGTGCAGTTGGACCTGATACAACTGGGTGTTTACAACCGATTATACCGATAATAAATGAAAGAATTATTGCACCCCATATACCAGCAGAAGCTCCAAAACCAGATGCTACACCAAAGGCCAGTGCTTGCGGTAATGCAATTATGCCCGCAATTATTGCACCAAAGGTATCACCTTTTATAAATTCAAACTTTTTTAAAATGTTTTTCATATATCAAACTCCGTGTATAGTTGAATTTGATAATAACATAAAAGTTATTTGTCTGGAAATTCAAACTTTATTCTATCTCCGTCAAGTAATAAAATGTCGTCCTTGTCGTTTGGCATTGCAGAACGATAGCTCATTTCTGTGGCTTCTTCGCTTCTATATTCCTCAGGCATTAAGCTATTAACAATAGACATTGGTTTTATGTTTACATTTTTATATGATTGGGCACTATTTCCGCCTAGTCCTGTATCTGTTTGCATAGGCATACTTGGCATAAACGAGATATCTGTATCTTTGAAAAATCCTACATCAAATGGTGATTTTTGTTTATATGTTGTGCTCAATTCGTCTTTTACGTCATAATATATTCCGTCTAAGTCTCTGTATTTTGTGATTGTAAATACAAAGCTTGCTTCAGAGTCCTTTTTCTCTGGGCTTTTTACTTCTGTCATTGTTCCAACTACAAGATAGCCCTTTTTAAATTCTGTATTTTTTAAAGTTACATTTTTAGTAACTTCTATCGAAATTGTTTCTTTCGGATAATATGTAGAAATTTCTCCAACCACTTTTCCTTTTAATGTTTTAGCATTTGCAGAAAGACCTGTGAAACATAAAATTGAAAATAATATGATAAATTTTTTCATGTAAAACCTCTTTTATCAAAATTTTAGCACGAAGTTTTGTAAATTATTGTTATAATTATATTAAATAATAACAATTTTATTTTTTATCAACCTTTATTAAAACAAAGCAACTATAAGGATTTTTATGTTTAACGATATTTCAATTTCAAAATTAGGTTTACAACAATCTCAAAATACAACATCAAATGTTCAAGCAAAGACAGAAGATACAAGCATTTTTGGTAATAATTTAATAGAAGATAAAAAAACTCTAACTAAAGAGGAAATTAAGGCTGAAAAGAAAGCTAAAAAAGAGGCTGAAAAAGCAGAACGTGAAAGAATTAAAAACACTCCAGACGGAATTATTCAAGGTGGTCGTCAAGGCTCAACGGCTGGTGATTGTTGGCTTTTAGCTCAAATGAATTCTATGTCTAAAACTACTTGGGGTAAAAAAGCTTTCAAAGATGCTATTACAAAAGAAAATGATGGTAGTTTTACTGTTCATTTTAAAGGTATAGATAAAGATGTAAAAATCTCTCAAAAAGAATTTGAAAAAGCTCAAAAAAATAGTTACTATTCTAGCGGTGATGCTGACCCATTATTGTTAGAACTTGCAGTAGAAAAACATTTTAAAGAAACAAATTTAAACGAAGGCACTATTTATGGTAATTCTTTAGCAGGTAAGGATTCTCTACAATACTTGATGACTGGTAAAATAGGTAGAGAAACTATTGATAAAAATGTTGCTGAAATGATTCTTAAATCTATGGGGCAAGATAAAGAAAATAATAACGGATATTCTGCAACTTATGTATTTTATGATAAAACACAGGGTTCTGGCGGTACAAGCCATGCGATTTCTGTCCAAAGTGTAAACTTGAATGATAAAGGCGAAATCAAAGATGTTGTACTTTTAGATTCGTACAAACCAGATAGACCTTATAAGAAAGATTACAGAACATTTATGGACGAAATGCAATTGTTTGGTTTTACAAGAATTACCCAACAAGACGGTGAAAAAGTAGCAGAAGCTAAGTAGTTGACTTCTTTTCTCCTTTTAATACGATAAGTGTTACACCAGTTAGGATTAAAATAATTCCTATTGCGACTTTTAGTGTGAAAATTTCGTGGAAGAAAATTAAACCAAAAGTAATAGCGGTTAAAGGTTCTAGTGCGCCAAAAATTGCAGTAATTGTAGGGCCTACAAGTTTTATGGCAATAGTTGTTGCTTCTAATGAAATTATTGTCGGGATTATTGCTAATCCAAATGCAAATGCCCATAAAAGTGGTATATTTAGCATTTGTAATTCTGTGCAGAAGTTTAGGTTATAAATATAAACAGTTAACCCGAAAAACATTACGTAAAACGTAAGTACAGGTTTTTTGATATGTCGAATTGATTTTATGTTTTTTATTCCAATCATATACAAAGCATACATAAGTGCTGAAACTAAAACGTATACAAGACCTTTTAAATTAATACTTACATCGCTATTATTATTTAAAAATATTATTCCGCTAAGTGTTAAAGTTATTGCTGAAACTGTAATTAATGTTATTTTTTCTTTGAAAAATACTGTTGAAATTACTGCAACCATAATTGGATATACAAATAAAATTGTACAAGCAATACCTGATGGTATGTAGTTAAATGCCGTAAATAAAGTCAAAGATGATAGCGAAAATAATATCGCCAACACAAACAGTGCAATTCCTTGATTAAAAGAAATCTTAAAAGACAAGTGTTTTACAAATCTGATATAAGCACCATAAATTATTGTTGCCAAGCAATATCTATAGAATAAAACAGAGTTTACTCCAATGCCATGTGCAAATAAAGGCAGTGCAAATAAGGGGTTTGTCCCATAACTTGATGAACCTATAATTGCATTTATTATACCTGTTGAACGTCTTTTCATAGCTACATTTTATTCACTAAAAAATAAAAAAAAAGAGGTAATTTTTGATTACCTCTCTTAATCTTATAGCTATTAAAAATTATTATTTTTTGAATTTATCAGGTACTTTAACTGGTTTTTTACCATTCTTGTACCAGATAACTTCGCCGTCATCTTTGTTGTCGCCAACAACAGCGCCGTCTTTATCGTATTTGTATGGTTGTTTTTCTAGTGGTAATTTTTTACCATAAGAATTTACATCAACGATAGAAACTGAATCATAGTATTTTAAGAAATCTTTGTATGGTACATCTGCATCAAATGATGTGTTCCAAGGATTTGTACATCTCATTTTCAAATCACCATTTGCATCTTTGTGTGGTTCAATTGTGTATGCGTGGAAACCATAGATACCAGCTTTTTCTGCAACTGGGTTTTCAACTCTGCTTCCGCCTGCTCTTGTACCACCTGTCATGATGTAGTTTTCATTAAAGTTTTCTTTCTTAATCATTTTGTTAACTGTTGGTTCTTCAAGGTCTAAGTTATATTGTCTGAAGCCACCAAAGCCCATTCTTTCCATAACTTCAAAGTTGTAACCACCTAATGAACCTCTGTAGAAGTCTGCTGGGCTTTCAAATTTGTCATCTTTGTTGTCTGGATTGTTTTTCAAATCTGTGAACATTAAACCGTTTTCATCTTCTTTGTAATAGATGTTGTAGTAGTTGTCGCCACGAGATACAACGATTGTTCTGCTTGGATCTTTTTTAGCTTCAATATAATCGTTTAATCTTTGTTTATGACCTTCTAAAGATTTTAATGCTTTTTCTTTAGCTTCGCCTGTAGAGTTTTTAACTTCTTCTCTTTTAGCTTTGATTTTATCAGTCATGATTTCTCTGAATTTAACATCAGCTTTGTTTACAGAGTCTAAACCATAAGCATCTTCTAAAATTCTGATACCTGTTGAACCTTTAAGAGAGTATTTTTGAACTCTGTCTTTTGGAAGTTCTGCATTTTCGTATTTGTATTCGCCATAACCATTTTGGAATTTAACTTTTACGTCTTTTCCTTCTTGGTGGAAAGCATCATAGATTGCAACTCTTGCTTTTGGGTTTTGCATAACTGTGTTTAATGTTGAAACAAGGTAGCAATCACCGATTTTTTGTTGTTGAGTTGTAAATCTTTTTGC
>CAVCIU010000032.1:0-19916 GCA_963602355.1 Methanobacteriaceae archaeon | reverse complement strand
GTTACAAATGCTTACGATGCGGAACAAAATATTTATGGCGGAACTAAATATTTGAAAGGATTGTTAGACAGATTTGATAATAACAAAGAATTAGCGCTTGCTGCATACAATGCCGGCCCTAATGCTGTTAAAAAATACAAAGGCATTCCGCCTTATGCAGAAACTCAAAACTATGTTAAGAGTATTATGAAAAGCTACGATAAATTCAAAGGAGGAGCTTAATGATACTAAGAGGTCTTGAATCAGCTGCAAACGGTATGCTTTCTCTAATTGAACAGCACGACAATATTGCAAACAATCTTGCAAACGTAAATACTACAGGTTATAAAAGAACTGCTTTAACTTTCAAAAATATTATGGACAGTAATCTTTATGAAAACAAAGGAACTCTTTTAGACGGTGAAACAAGAAATCTTGGTAATTTGTCAGTAGGTAGCGAAGTTCAAAAACTAACATACGATTTTTCTCAAGGAACATTGATGAGAACTGACAACCCATTCGATTTAGCAATTGAAGGTGATGGTTTCTTTAAAGTAAGAGACAACCAATCTGGAGAGATTTCATACACAAGAAATGGTTCATTTACTTTAGATAGAAGTAAGTTCATTATGACAAAAGAAGGAGAATACCTATTAGACCAAAACGATAGACCTATCAAAATTGACATTTCAGAATTGGATATGAATAACAACAACCAATTTACAGTAAACGAAAGAGGTCAAATCGAAATCAACGGAAGATACGGTAAAACACAAATTGATCAGAATGTTGCAATATATGACTTCGAGGACAAAGAAAAATTATTCAACGTAGGTGGTTCAAAATTTGTATCCAAAGATATGGAAAACAATCCTCCAGTAAGAGCGGAAAAGTTCACAATCGTTCAAGGTCATTTAGAAGCATCAAATGCAAACGTAATTCGAGAAATGCTGAACACAATAAACACATCAAGAAATTACGAATCTTTATCAAAGATAGTTAAAACAAGTGGCGAAACATTATCATCAGCATTATCGGTAGGTAGAATTAAAGTTTAGAAGGTAAGGAAAAGAAATAAATGTTAAGATCATTAACAACAGCAGCAACAGGTATGATAGCTCAACAAAATTACTTAGATGTAATTTCAAACAATGTTGCTAACGTAAATACAACAGGTTTCAAAAAAGTTCGTATCGAATTCCAAGACTTGTTGTCTCAAGCTGCAAGAACACCTGGTGCGTTAATGAACCAAGGTACATACCAACCAGTTGGTATTGAAATCGGTTTAGGGGTTAAAACAGCCGCTACAACTCGTATCTTTACTCAAGGTATCGCAATTTCAACAGGTAGAAACTTAGATATCGAAATCGAAGGTGAAGGTTTCTTACAAGTTATGAAAGAAGACGGTACTTTAGCTTATACAAGAGACGGTTGTTTACAAGTCGATGCAATGGGTCAGTTATGTACAAATGACGGTTTACTAATTCAACCAGCAATGACAATTCCAAGAGACTGCTCAGAAATTACAATTACTCAAGACGGTAACGTATCAGTAAAATTGGGTGGAGAAACAACACAAACAATCGTAGGTCAATTGCAGTTAGTAAAATTCCAAAACCCATCAGGTTTGTTATCAATCGGTCATAACTTGTATGTAGAAACGCAAGCTTCTGGTAACCCAATCCAAGATACTCCTGGACAAAACGGTATGGGTCAAATCGTACAAGGTTTCTTAGAAGGTTCAAACGTTCAGATTGTAGATGAACTAATCGGTTTGATTAAAGCAGAAAGAGCATTCGAATCTAACTCTAAGATAATTAACTCTTCAAGCGAAATCTTGAAATTAACAAATAATTTATCATAAGTAATTTAAGTAGGTAAGGTAAGTAAGTGAAAAAAGTTTTAAGTTTAATAGCATTAATAATGGTTATGATGACTTCTGTGAAAGCAGAAGCTCAAACTTTGACTGTTAAACAATTTGAAAACGAAATTTCAAAACAAGTTATCAAAACTTACAAAAATTATACAGATGCAGATTTATCAGTAAAAATCTTGCAAGTGCCATTCTCAACATTAAACATCAGAGACGGTGTTGTAACTTATAAAGTTACATCTAACAATGACAAATTTATGCCAAGAGATGTAAAAAAAGTTGAAATCTTTGTTAATGGTAAATATGAAAGATTTATGATGATTCCTGTTGAAGTTAAAGCTTACAAAAATGTTTTAGTTGCAAGCGATGCTATCAATAGAGATTCTGCAATCACAGCTATGAACACAGTAATGCAAAGAAGAGAAGTTTCAAATGTTCTTTTAAATGTAATTACAAATAGCTATCTAAAAAGAGACGTAGTTTCTAAAAAAATGTATAAAGAAGGCGAAATTATTGATAAGAGATTTTTAGCAGCAAGACCAGACGTTGCAAGAAATCAAGAAATCGTAGCTTTATTCAAATCAAGCGGTGTTACAATTTCAATCACAGCAATTTCTCAAGGTGAAGGCAATGTTGGTGATTACGTAATGCTAAAAAGTCCAAAATACCAAAGAGTGTATAGAGGAAAAGTTATTGCACCAAACAGAGTTTTGGTAACAATGTAAAAGTAATAAGTAGGTAGAAATGGTAAGAAAAGTATTTTTAAGTTTATTAATATTAACATTGACAGCGATGACAGTTAATGCTGAAAGCTTATTCAGATTAACAGCATCACAAGGTTATACTGCTTCTCCAAAATCTTTGTATGCTGGTGTTAGAGCAACGTCAATTGGAGATACTATTTCTATTGTTATTAGTGAAACAATTACAAGTTCTGACAATTTAACTTTTGCTTCAGACAAAACTTCAGAAACAGTAGATAATTTCACAACATTCTTGAAAGACGCATTTCACTTAAACTTCTTGAAAGATGCTGGTAGTTATGGTGGTTCAAATTCTGTTGAAAGTTCTGCAAACCAATCAAGAAGCATGAATTATGCAAATACAATTACAGCTCAAGTTGTTCAAGTTCAAGCAAACGGTAACTTGGTTGTACAAGGTAAGAAATCAATCGTTAGTGGTAACGAAAGAGTTGATTTAATCGTATCTGGTGTTGTTGATCCTCGTTGGATTAATGATTCTGGTGAAATCGATTCAAGCAAGGTTGCCAACTTACAATTTGGTTTGTCAGGCAGAGGTTCAATCTCAAGGGGTCAAAACGAAGGTATTGTTAACAGATTTATTAGATACTTGTTCTAATAAAGTAAAAATAAAAATATTTAGGGAAAAGGTAAGTAATAAAATGAAAAAATTAATAGGTTTATTTTTAACAATAATGATGGCAGCAATGATGCCAGTAAGCGCATATGCTGCAACAGTAAGAATAGTTGATATCACACACGTTAAAGGTGTTCGTGAAAACCAATTAGTAGGTTACGGTGTAGTTGTTGGTCTACCAGGGACTGGTGATAACTCTCGTTCAACACAAATTACTAACAAAATGTTATTAATGAACTTAGGTACAGTAATTGAACAAGAAAACTACATTCAAAAAGGTGCAACAGCTGCAGTAATCGTAACAGCAACAGTTCCTCCATTTGCAAAAAACGGTGATAAAATTGATGTTACAGTATCAACAATGGCAGATGCTAAGAGCTTAGAAGGTGGTGTATTAGTTCAAACAATTTTGAAAGCTCCAAACGGTGAAGCAGTTGCCGTTGCACAAGGTCCAGTTTCAGTTGGTGGTGTAAACGCAACAGGTAATGCTGGTGGTCAAAGAAGAACTTCAATCACAAGTACAGGTAGAATTCCAGACGGTGCTATTATGGAACGTGATATCGACACAACAATTGGTGATGAAAATTCAATCATTTTATCAATTGATAAATCAGATTACACAATGGTAGCAAGAATTGCTCAAACAATCAGCAATTTAGTTGCACCAGCAAAAGCAATTGATGGTAGTTCAGTAGAAGTTACAATTCCTGCAAATTTCAGAAATAACAGAGTTGGTTTCTTATCAATTATTGAAAACTTAGAAGTTAAACCAACAATGGAAAAAGCAAGAGTTGTAGTAAATGAAAGAACAGGAACTGTAGTAATCGGCGCAGATGTAAAATTGCTTCCAGCAGCGGTAGCTCACGGTAACATTACAGTAACTGTTTCGACAGAAACATCTGTTTCTCAAGCAAATCCATTTAGTAATGGTGAAACAGTAGGGTTTACAAATGAAGATGTAAACGTAGAAAAAATGATGGGTAGAGTTGTAGAAATGCCAGCAAATAGTAATTTGAATGATTTGGTAAAAGCTTTAAACTCAATCGGAGTTGCACCAATCGATTTGATTTCAATTTTGCAAGCATTGAAAAAATCAGGTAGCTTACAAGCAGATTTAGTGGTTATCTAAGGGAAAGAAAAATGGATTACATTCAAACAAATTATGCGACAAATGTTGTAAATAACGATGCTCAAATCTTTAACAGTATTAAGGGTTCTGGAGATAAGAAGGCTCAGTTGAAGAAGGTAGCAAACGAATTTGAATCAATGTTTATAACAAAGATGATAAGCTTAATGGACAAAACGGTTGATAAAGAAGGCGGTATCTTCGGGGCAGATTCAAAATACGAAAACACTTTTAAGAGTTTCGTTTTCCAAGAAGTAGGTAGAAACCTAGCAAGCAATGAACATACGTCTTTCGGATTTGCGAAACAAATTTATCAACAAATGGAAAGATATGTAAACTAAAAAATCTAAGTGAGTAAGTAATAAATTAAAATTAATGAATGGGTAAGGTAAGGAAATTATAAAATGGTATTAGGAATAAATTCAGGTGTAACAAATCCAATTAGCATGTTAAATGCAACAAAAGCATTTAGTGTTGCACAAAAACCAGTAAGAGAAGCAATGCAAGTTGTAGATACAACTTCAAACGGCATTGACTTAAAAGATACACAGGATTTATTAATTAATAAAAATATCTCAGAAATTAAAGAATTAGCAAAATGTGTTGGTACTGATGATTTAACGGTTGATGATATTAAATACGGTTTAAAATATGGAAGAAGTGTAATCGCAGATTTCACATTATAATAAGAGGATAATTTTAAAATGAACGAACAAATATTAGGACAATTAGAAATAGTTTTTAACGAAATATATTCTGCATATTCAAAAATGGCAGATTTATATGAAGAAAAAAAAGACGCATTAATAAAAATGAATCCAGATACACTAAAATTAACAGATGATTTAATTTTAGAAACACATTCATTGTTAGTTGATTTGAATAATGAAAGATTAAGAATTGTTCAACAACTAGGGGTCGATGAGATGAATATATCTGAAATTATCGAAGAAGCGGAAAAAATTAACAGTCCTTTAGTAGAGGAATTCAAAAATTTTAAAGTTAAGTTTAATGAAGTTTCTAAGAAAATTACGTTATTAGAGCAAACAAATGTGGAACTAATAAAACATGGACTAACAATGTCAAATAAGGTGCTTGATATTATTATCCAAGCATGCACACCACAGTCGACAGGATATGATTGTCACGGAAAGAACAGTCAGGGTTCTGGCATGGGCATTAGTTCAGTTTGTGAAGACGCTTAAAAAGGAGTTTAAATGTCAATCAATTCAGCATTAACAATGGCAGTAAATGCCATGCAAGTAAATCAACTAGCATTTAACGTGGTACAAAACAACGTTTCTAACATGAATACCGAAGGGTATTCTAAGCAACGTATCAATTTGGCTACTCGTGCATTAGGTGGTTCTCATTCTTTAAATACTCAAACTCAAGCTTATCGTAATGCTGGGGTTCAAATTGCATCTATTTCAAGATATTCAAATGAGTATTTAACAGAATATTTAAGAAATAATAATTCAAAATTATCATATTTTACAACTGCTTCAGAAATTTCTGATCACATTACAACTTTAGTTGAAGAATTATCTGATGGTGGTTTATCAAAAGCTTTTGATGATTTTTATACTGCTGCAACAAACTTGCAACAAAAACCAACAGATAAAACATCAAGAATGGATTATATTGAAAAAGCTAATAATGTTGCTATTTTGTTAAATTCAAAATACAAAGATTTAACGGATTATAGAACATCTCTAGTTGGTGATGGTACTGGTTCATCAATGGATGCTTCTCAATTGGCTGACAATGTTAATAAAGCTAATGGTTTATTAGAAGACTTAGTTTCTATTAATAAGAGAATTATCAGTTCTGGTACTTTAAACTCAGCTGCAAACAACTTATATGACCAAAGAGATGCTATTTTAGAAGAGTTATCAGGTTATTTAGATGTTACTACATCGATTGATAATAATGGTGTTGCATCTGTATCTTTGGGTGATAGAGAATTAGTTAGACACACTACTTTGTCATCAAAATTAACTATGACACCAAGCAATACTGTTGATGATACAGATAGAGTTATTATTGGATTGGTTGATCCTGAAGGTAAAACTGTAAAATCAAATATTAACGATGAAATTAATGGTGGAAGTATCGGTGCTATCTTAGATATGGGTGGCAAAAGCGATACAGATTTAACTGTTCAATCAGCAATTGATTTGTTGAATAACTTAGCACAAGGCTTTGCTGAAACATTAAATGGTATTCAAAAACAAGGCTGGGACAAAAATGGAAATCCATTGGGTGATACTGATAACGCACAAGATTATTCAATGGCAATCACAACTGATGCTGATGGCAATATGATTTTAACTGCACCAACTCAAAATCTATTTGTAACAAATGATGGTTCAGGTGTTATTAATGCTGGTAACATTTCTGTAAATGCTGATTTGAGAGTAAACTCTGATGGTTTAGCAGTTGCAAAAGTTACAAAAGAAGCAGGCACATCTGTTGATGCGTTTTTTACTAAGGTTACCGATGCAAATGGAAACACTGATGTTATTACATTAGCTGGTGATCCAGAAAGATTTGGTGTTGGTAACGGCAAGAGTATGATTGATGTCTTGAATACAAGAAACTCAACAACAAACAGTAGTTTAAACAATCTTGCACCAGAAGATTTCTTGATGTCTGGTATTTCAAAAATCGGTATTCAAGCGGACAGTATTGCAAATCAAGGTACAACACAAGAATCAATTGTTAAATCTATTGATGATAGATTAATGAGCGAAACAAGTGTTGACTTGAACGAAGAATTGACAGATATGATTAAATATCAACGTTCATATCAAGCTTCTGCAAGAGTATTCAATGCTTGCTGTGATATCTTAAACACACTGGTTAACTTAGGTGCGTAATTAAGTTAAAGGATATAAGTTAAAGAGAGAAAGAATTAAAATTTACACAAAGGAATAAATTATGTTAACAAGAACAACATCAAGCCAAATGTCAAATTCATTAGTAAATTACATGGCTAGTACACAAGGTAAATTTAATAGATTAACAACTCAATTGTCTACACAAAAGAAGATTAACTCTATTACAGATGATGCTGTTGCTGCAAAGTCTATTCTTAGTGCAAAAAGAGAAATTAACTTATACAATGGCTATATCAAAAATATGCAATCAGCACAGTATGAATTGAATGCTGCAAATGATACAATTAAGACTTCTGAAACAAAATTGTCTCGCGCAAAAGATATTGCATTAATGGCTGCAAACGGAAGTTATTCTCAAACAGAAATTGATGCTTTCAAACAAGAAGTTGACGGTATTATTGAAACAATGAAATCATTGGCTAATACTGAATATGGCGATACATATTTATTCAGTGGTACAGCTTCATTACAAAAACCATATACAACAGAAACTACAAAAGGTAGTACAATTACAAAGAATGATGACGGTACATATCACGTAGTTCCAAGCGATACTACTAAAGCTGAATATGATATGGAAATTAAAAAACTAGCTGGCGAAACTGAATACAAATGGTATGTTGCAGGTACAGAAGATGAAGTCCCAGCTGATGACTTAGTAACTTCAACTACAAATATCAATTATAACGGTACAAACGAACCAAGAAAAATCTTGATTGGTGAAGGCGGTATTGAAGAAGAACTAAGTATTGTTGGTTCTGATATCTACGGTCAAGGTACTGTTACAACTACATTTGGTATTAATCAAGAAACTGGTGAACCTCAATCAACTGTTGCAACAGATGCAAACAGTGAAGGTGGCTTATTATCATCATTATACGAATTATCAGCAGCTTTAGAGGCAAATGATTATGACGGTATTATGCACGCAATGAGTGGTTTAGATGAAGGTGTTGTAAACTTGGCAGCAAATAAAGCTAAAATTGGTTTAGCTGGTAACAGATTTGATACATTAACAAGTGCTTATGACAACAGTGTAACAAATTTAACAGCATTAAAATCATCATTAGAAGATGCAGATATTTCATCACTTGTTACTGAATGGATGCAATCTCAATACGCATTACAAGCAAGTTATTCAATTTCTTCTCAATTGATGAATATTTCTATTATGAATTACATCTAATAGATTATAAAAGTTTTAAAATTTTAAATTACTTACCATTCATAAATTTATTAAATACAAGCAAAAATCAGAGATTTTTGCTTTTTTTTTATGCTAAAATCATGGGTGAAATAAGGAAGGTTTTATGAAATCAATAATTTTATTATCAGGTGGCTTAGATTCATTAGCTTGCCTTGCTATGACAAGAGAAAAATATAATTGCGAATTGGCTATTACCTTTGATTATGGTCAAAAAGCTTTGGATAAAGAGATTGAAGCTTCTAAAAAGATTTGCGAATTTTATAATGTAGAACACAAAATTATAAAATTAGATTTTCTAAAGGAAATTACTCAAACTGCACTTGTAAGTGATAAAGAAGTTCCGCAAGATTATGATATGAAAGCTGTTTGGGTTCCTAATAGAAACGGTTTGTTCTTGAATATCGCAGGTAGCTTCGCTGATAGTTATGGCTACAATTACATTATCATCGGCGCGAATAAAGAAGAAGGTCAAACTTTCCCTGATAATACTTTAGAATTTGCAAAAAGAGTTGAGGCGGAATTTGAATATTCTACATTAATTCAACCTAAGATTTTGATTCCATTGATTGATATGGATAAAGAAGAAATTGTTAAAAAGGTTATTGAATTAAATGCGCCTTTAGAAATGGTTCACAGTTGTTATCTTGGCGGAGATAAGAATTGTGGTAAATGCGAATCTTGTTTGCATTTGATTGAGGCTTTGAAAAAAAATAATGCTGAGGACTTTATTAAAAAACTTTTTTAATTTAGAATGTTGATATAACAAATAGGAAATATGAAAATGAAAACAAAATTAATAGAAAAAGAAATTAAATATATCGGTTCACAATTAGCTCCACACTGGATTTACAAAAACTTTGAAATGATGGGTGATGCAATTGTAGCTTTTAAAGGTGAATGCGAAGTTAAATTAACTGAAATGGTTGATATTGAAGACGTTATCAATAATGAACCTATTTATAGCAAATATATGTTGAGCTTTATCACAGAACAATTCGGCGCAGATATTACAGAAGGTGTTTTGAGACAAAGACTTTTAATGACAACAATTAAAGAAGTTTTAGAAGATATGGGCATAATTGTTAAACGTAGCGGTGATGACTTGTACGTAGATGATAAAAAATTATCAGTTTCAATTTGTACAAAATCAATGACTTCAATTTTAATACACACAGGTTTGAACATTAATTCAGAAGGCGCACCAATTAAGGCTGCAGGTTTAGAAACAGATTTACATATTACTGATATTGATGAATTTGCAAAAAAAGTTATGCAAAGATATTCAGAAGAATTAGATGATATTTATTTAGCAGGCACAAAAGTTCGTGGAGTTACTGAATAATTATGAAAACACCTGGTTATATGAATTACAGCAAATATAAAAAAGATAAAAAAAATAACTACCAAAGCTTATTTTTATTGTTTTTAACAGCATTTTTGGTAATGTTGTTGTTCTTTACTGCAGTTGCAAGACATTTGTCTCCAGATGTTGATATTGCTATTGGTGATGAAGAAGAAGTTGAAGCAAAAGAAACAGGCTTAGGTGTAAAAAGATTTATTGACGATAGACTTAAATTCATTCAACAAGAAGATCAAGGTGTTGTTAAACAAGCAATTGATAAAAAAGTTGAAGATGAAACAATAAAAGAAAGAATGACTGAAGATACTTTAGTTCCTGAATTGGACGAAAAAGTTGTTATTCCTTATGCTATTCAAAAACAAGAAGTTGAAAAACCTGTTCAAAAGGTTGAAACAAAACCAGTTACACCTACATACAATAAGATTTTAAAGGTTTGCGTTGGTAAATATGCAACTGTTGAACAAGCAAGAGTTGCTCAATCAATCCTTCAAGATTCAGATGTTGGTGTTTCTTCATTCATTAAAATGGTAAATGGTTCGTATACATTGCAAGTAGGCTCTTTTACAGAAAGAAGCAAAGCTGAACAATTATTAAACGAGTTATTGAGAAACAGTTTCCCAGCTAGAATTATTCAAGAATAGAGGTGAAATATGGCTGATATAATTACAATTGGTTCTGCTACGGTAGATGTTTTTGTAAGATGCGATGATGCAAATATTGTATCAGTGTGTGCTACAGATAAAAAATCAGAATTTATGAGTTATCCGTATGGCTCAAAAATTGATATTACAAATTTTGATTCAACGGTAGGTGGTGGCGGAGTTAATACAGCTGTTAACTTTGCAAATCTAGGTTTTTCAACTGGTGCTATTTTTAAAATTGGTGATGATATTTATGCAAAAGGTGTTCTTGCAGGTGTTGAAAATAAGAACATTGATTTGAGTAATATTATTCAAGATAAAAATGTAAGTACTGGTTTTTCAATAATTTTGGTAAGCTTCCAAGGTGATAGAACAGTTCTTGCACACCGTGGCGCTAATGCGCAGATTAAAAAAGCAGAAATCAATTTTGATGCACTAAAAGATGCTAAATTTATTTATATTGCACCTTTGAATGGGGATAGTAATAAGGTTCTTGAACCTATTGTTGATTTTGCTAATGAACATGATATCAAAATTTGTTTTAATGCAGGTACTACAAGTATTAAAAAAGGTTTTAATTATTTAAAAAGAATTTTAGAAGAGGCTCACGTTGTTGTAATGAATAAAGAAGAAGCAATGATGAGTACAAAAATTCAAGTAAGACCTGATACATCAGATAAAAAATATTCTTGTGAAACAATTCACCCAGATGTCGTTAAAATGTTAGAAATGTTGAAAACAAGAACAAATCAAATTGTTGTAATTACAGACGGCGGAAACGGTGCTTATGCTTACGACGGCAAAAACTATTATTGCTGTCCAGTATTTGATGGTGATGTTGTTTCAACATTAGGCGCAGGTGATGCGTTTGCTTCTACATTCAGTGCTGCATTGGGTAGAACTAATATGGATATTTGTAAAGCATTGATGTATGCTTCTGTAAATTCCTCTTCTGTCGTTTCAAAGTTTGGCGCAACAGAGGGTTTACTTACTTTTGAAGAAATAGAAGATAGACTTTCAAAATGTCCAGAATATGCATGCGTGAAATTATAAGCATTTTTGGTGTATAATTTAATTGTACAATTTATTAGATAAGGAAACAAAACATGGGTTATAAAATTATTTCAAAAAAAGAACTTTGTCCTAACCAATACGAAATCCAAATTGAAGCACCTTACGTAGTAAGAAATGCTCAAGCAGGACAATTTATTATATTTAGAGTTGAAGAAGAAGGCGAAAGAGTTCCTTTGACTATCGCTGATGTTGATAAAGAAAATGGTATTTTGACATTAGTATTTATGGCAGTTGGTTATACAACTAAAAAACTTGCAGCTTTAAATGTAGGTGAAGAATTAATTGACCTAGTTGGTCCTTTAGGCAAACCAACAGATATCAAAAACTATGGTACAGTAGTTTGTTTAGCTGGTGGTTATGGTGCAGCACCTTGTTACTTGATTTCAAAAGCTTTCAAAGAAGCTGGTAACAAAGTTTATATGATTATGGGTGCTAGAAACAAAGACTTAATTTTCTGGGCTGATAAAATGAAAGATGCTTGTACAGAATTATTTATCACTACTGATGATGGTACATTAGGTGAAAAAGGTTTTGTAACACAAGTATTAGCAAGAATTATGGAAAATGAAAAAGTTGATTATGCAATTGCAGTTGGTCCAATGCCAATGATGAAAGCTGTTGCTGATTTAACAAGAGATAAAGGTATCTACACAGAAGCAAGTATGAACCCAATTATGGTTGACGGTACAGGCATGTGTGGTGCTTGCAGATTGACTGTTGGTGGCGAAGTTAAATTTGCTTGTGTTGACGGTCCTGACTTTGATGCTCACAAAATCGACTTTGATGAAGTTATCAACAGAACAAGAGTTTACAAAGATCAAGAACGTAAACGTGATGAAAGCTGTAATTTATTGAAACAAGGTTAAGGTGTAGATTATGCCAAATCCAAAAGATATTCCATTTTGTCCTTTAATGTCAGCTGGTAGCGACATGGATAAGGTTTGTATGCAAGAGAGTTGTGCTTGGTACTTGAAAAAATTCAAAATTTGTTCAGTATATATGATGGCGCACAATGCAGCTTTGAGTGTACAAGCTAAACAGGCTAAAAAATAATGAAAATAGCAATATGTGTTAAACAAGTTCCAGATACATCTGATATCAAGTGGACTGAAAATAATACCATTCAACGTGAGGGTTTGGAAAGCATTCTGAACCCTTACGATTTATATGCGATTGAAGCTGCTTTACACATTAAGAAGTCTTTCTCAAATGTTGAAATAATTTCTCTTACAATGGGACCAAATCAAGCTGAGGATATTATTAGAAAATCTTTGGCTTTGGGTGTTAATAAAGGTTTTGTGGTTTCTGATAAAAAGTTTGCCGGGGCTGATACAATTGCTACTTCAAGAACTTTGGCTAATGCCATAAAAAGTAAGATTGGAAATGTTGATTTAATTTTGTGTGGTCAATTTGCGATAGACGGTGATACTGCTCAAACGCCACCTATGCTTGCACAAAATCTGGGTTTACCTCAAGTAACTTTTGTAAAAGAAATTTTAGAAATTGATGAAAAACGTGTACGAGTAAAAAGAGTTGTTGAAGACGGTGAAGAAATTGTTGATGCCCAATTGCCTTGCGTGTTATCAATGATTAAACCTGATTACGAATTATCTCGACCACTTATAAACGGTTTTAAATTTGCTCAAAAATCAATTGTTCCTTTTTATTCAATGGAGGACATTGGACTTTCTGCAGAGCAGGTTGGAATAAAAGGCTCTCCAACATATGTAAGCAAGGCTTATAGACCCGAGCATAAAAGAGCCGGCTTGAAAATTAAACCAACTTCAATGGGCGAAGCATTAACTGTTATTTTGGAGAATATAAATGACTGATAATAAAGGTATTTTGGTATATGCTCAAATAACAAGAAATACTGAGGTTTTAGAGGTCGTGAATGAATTGGCTTCTGAAGCTCAAAAGCTTTCTTCAAAGTTAAACGGTGAAGTAGTTGAAGCCGTCTTGCTTACGAATGGGCAAAATTTAGATAATATTAAAAATTCTCTTAAAGCATTTGATAGAGTTTATGTTTTAAAAAATGAAAATTTTTCAAAATATTCAACAGATATTTATTCAAAATCAGTTATTGACTTGATAAAAGAAATAAAACCTTCAATATTTTTGATTGGAGCAACGACTCAAGGTAGAGACTTAGCGCCAAGAATTGCAAGTGAATTAAACACAGGTTTAACAGCTGATTGTACAAAACTTGATATAAACGATAAACTTCAACTTGCTGCAACAAGACCAACTTTTGGTGGTAAATTAATGGCAACTATTTTGTCAAAAAATTCTCCTCAAATGGCGACTGTAAGACCTAATGTTTTAAAAATTTCAGAAAATATTGAGATGAAAAACACTGAATTTATTGAGGTTTATCCAAATCTTGAGAATGCACAATCAAGAGTTAAGTTATTAGAATTTATTAAATCAACTTCTGATAATTCAAATGACATTGAAAAAGCAGATATTCTTGTCGCTGGCGGAAAAGGTGTAAAAGATTTTAGTATGTTGGAAGAATTAGCAAAACTTTTAGGTGCAAAAGTTGCTGCAACTCGTGGTGCTGTTGATTTAGGGTTAGCAAATTCTTCAATACAAGTTGGTCAAACAGGTAAGACTGTTTCTCCAAAAACGTATATTGCAATTGGTATTTCTGGCGCTATACAACATCAAGTTGGTATGGAGAATTCAGGAAAAATTATTGCAATAAATAATGATGAAAATGCACCAATATTTGATATCGCAGATGTTGGAATTGTTGGTGATTTGAATAAAATTGTTCCAGAATTGATAAATGAATTAAGAAAAAGAGGCTAAATATGGAAAATACTGTTGTTATTGGTGCGCAATGGGGCGATGAAGGTAAGGCAAAAATTACAGATTTATTATCTGAACAAGCAGATTTGATTGTGAGATTTCAAGGTGGTTGTAATGCTGGTCATACAGTTGTTCACGAAGGTCAAACTTACAAGTTCCATTTAGTTCCTTCTGGTATTTTGTATAAAAATAAAACTTGTTTTATTGGCAATGGTTGCGTTATTCACCCTGAAACTTTGGAAAAAGAAATTAACGAACTAAAATCTCAAGGTGTTGATTTATCAAATCTAAAAATTAGCCCTCTTGCAACAATAACAATGCCTTATCATATTCAAATGGACGGGTTGAGTGAAAATTCTCTAAAAAAATCAAAAATTGGTACAACTAAAAAAGGTATTGGACCTACTTATAGCGACAAAATTGCAAGAACAGCTTTAAAGGTTCAAGATTTGTTTGATGAAGAAACTTTGAATGAAAGAATTGATGTCATTCTTCCTCAAAAAAATGCTATTTTAGAAAAAGTTTATGGTGAAAAAACATATTCAAAAGAAGAGATTTTAGAATATTGCAAAAAATATAAAGAAATTTTAGGAGAATATGTTTGTTTTGATTGGCAAAACTTAGTTAGAGAATTTAGAAATAAAAAAATCTTATTTGAAGGCGCACAAGGTGTAATGCTTGATATTGACTGGGGTACATATCCATATGTAACAAGTTCAAATGCCGTATCTGGTTATGCAGCTTGCGGAAGCGGATTTTCTGTTTCTCAAATTAAAAAAGTAATCGGTGTTTATAAGGCTTATGTAACAAGAGTTGGCGAAGGTCCTTTTGTAACAGAGTTGTTTGATAAAGACGGTGAAAATATTCAACAAATCGGTAAAGAGTTCGGCACAACAACAGGTAGAAAACGTCGTACAGGTTGGTTTGATGCTGTAAATGCACGTTATACAGCTTTAGTAGGCGGAGTTACAAATGTTGCTCTTACAAAATTAGATGTGTTTGATGATTTTGATGAAATAAAAATTGCGACTTCGTATAAAGATTCTCGCAACGGACAAGTTTATACTGATTATCCGACAAATACTTTAATTCACAAGTATTTAGAACCTATTTATGAGGTTCATAAAGGTTGGAAATTAAAAACTTCTGAGATAACAAAATATGATGACTTACCAGAAAATGCAAAAAAATATATAGCAAGAATTGAAGAACTTCTTGAAGTTCCTGTATCAATCGTAAGTGTTGGCGCAGACAGAAATCAGACTATTTTTAGATAGCATTTAATTCTATTAATTTCTTTTTCGCTGGATAATAATCAGGAAGAATTCTTGCACAGTTTTTTAATGTCTTGATTGCTTTTTCACGGTCTTTTTTATAAAGCCAATAATCCGCTAAAATAATGTGAAGTTCTGGGTCTCCATACGAATTATTTATACCTTTATCAAGGTAAATCTTTGCAATTTCGGGGTAATCGTCGTACATTAGGACTCTTGCAATAAATTTATAACTTTCACTATTCACTGAATAAAATAAGTCGTCGCCGTTGATTATGTTTTCAACCCATTCTATTTTGTTCGCTTTTAATAGTAAATCAATGTCTGATTCCAGAAAGTTTCTGATTTCAAAATAAGTTGGCAAAAAAGTTACATAACCTTCGATAAATTGTATCATTCTTAATGCCCAATGTGCACGAGGGTTATAGTTTGAAATATTTGCGAATAATTTTTTAGAGTTCTCTAGGTTACCCTTCAAAAGCTCACAGTAACCTAGCTCTAAATATAATTTATTTTTTCTAAAATAATCTTCGCAATTTTTTAAATCTAAATTGATTAGCTTTTCTTTTGCTAATTCGTATTCTGATATCATTCTGGTTTCTTTTTAATAATTACAGTCTTTTTCTTAGCTGTGGCTTCGTCAGCTTTAGGCATTAATTCTGCGATTTGACCTAAATCTGATAGAGAACTTGTACTCTTTTGGTTAGAGCTCTTGATTTGTTTATAAACTTCTTCTCTATAAACTTTCACGTCTCTTGGAGCTTCAATAGCGATTTTGCAGTTGTCGTTTTTTGACTCTAAAATTGTTATTTCAATGTTGTCATTGATGATTATTTTTTGTCCGTTTTTTCTTGCTAAAATTAACATATTCTTTCTTCTCTCATTAATTGTCTAACTTTTTTATTTGAACAACTTTTCAGTTGTGCTAAAACCACTATCTGATAAAATAACTTGTCCAGCTTTGTGGTTTTTGATATTGAAAATTAATGGAGCAAGAAGGTTGATTGTAGAATCTTTTGGCGCTTTGTCTGGAATACAAGCAATGTTGAATACCATTACGTCTTCTGCACTGCCTATTTCAAGAGTTTTTTCTGCGCTTGTTGGTAATTCAAATGAATAATCGTGTCCAAACACTGCAGGAGTTGTTATAGGAAACGATACTTCTGGAGTATCAACCGCTTGTAACCATTTGAAAATAGGGTTTTCTGTTACGTCAATCATAACATATCTTTTGTCTTCGTAACCTAAAATAGGTAATTCAAAATTGAATATTAATCCTTCGTCAACTTCAATTTCGCCAAATCTTGTTGTGTTAAATTTCATAAATTCACTATCCTTTTATTTTGTAAGTTTAATTATCTATTATTGTTGCTTGAGCTGAAAGTTAAATCAGGCATCATTGAATTCATCAACATTGCTTGCATAACTTCTGGGCTAAGTCCGCCTTTTTCACCATTTTGACCTTGTGCCATAAATAGAGGCAACATGTTCATAAACTGGTTAGAACTATTGTTGTTATTGTTGTTACCGCCAAGCATAGCAGAAATGCCCGCGTATGGGTTTTGTTGTTGTGCCATCATCATTTGCATCATTTGTTGTTGCAATTGTTGGTTTTGAGTGTTTTGTGCAACTTGTGTTGATGCTTGTTGTGCAGGTTGTTGAGTTACGATACTACCTAAGCCTGCTTGATTTAAAACTTTTATTGCAGCTACTACTTCGTCATTTGAAGGCATCTTGCTGTTAACTCTTTCTTTCTTAGGAGTTTCTGTTGCAACTTTTGCCTTGTTTAAATCATCTGTTTTATTACTGCTTTTTTCGTATTCTTCAAATTCAAATCTGTTGATTTCTTCATCAGAATTGATACGGTTTCTCAAAGAATCCAAGTTTTTCTTAGTTGTTTCTTGTTGAGCACCTTTGTATACGAATTGTGTTTTGTCTTTAATAAATTTGTCTAATTCTGTATCTTGTTCTTTTACAGTGTTGTTTTTGTAGCATAAATCAGGTTCTTCTAAACAAACCTTACCTTTTGTTGCATAATCTAATAAAGTTTCGTTTGGTCTAAGAGCAAGAACTTTGTCGTATGCTTGAATTGCGTTAGTTTTTCTACCAGCTTGAACATTTGCAATCGCTAAGTAGTAATATGCAAGAGCATTTGATTGTTCGCTTCTTGTATAAACTTCTAAATCTTGAATACAACCTGTATAGTTTCCTGCTTTGTATTTGTTTATTGCACCTTGAAGAGTTACGTTGCTTGCATAAGCTACTGAACTCAATGCAACCATACCAATTAATAGTTTTGCTAAATTTATTTTTATCTTCATAATACTTCTCCCCACAGATTACTTTTTAATTTTTTTTCTTAAAAAATCAATCTTTGTTAGTATATTTTATAATTTTTTTATTGTTTTGACATGGTTTAATTGGTGGATTTTTGCAAAAAAAAGACTCGAGAAAATCGAGTCTTTCTTTTTTAATTATTTGAAACGAGTAATTTTTTTATATTGTTGTAATACTCATTTTTATCGCCGTATTTTTCAAGTTCTTTCCATAAATCTTTAGATGAAATAAATCCTTCTTTGTAAGCTATTTCTTCGATACAGCCAATTGAAGTTCCTTTTTGCTCTTCTTGTTGTACATAGTTTGAAGCTTCTAACATAGAATCGTGAGTTCCTGTATCAAGCCACTCAAAATCGTCTCCAAGAAGTTCAACATTTAATTTACCTTTTTCAAGATAGATTTTGTTCAAATCTGTAATTTCTAATTCGCCTCTTGCAGAAGGTTTTAGCTCTCTTGCGTATTTGCAAACATTGTTATCATAGAAATACAAACCTGTAACCGCATAATTTGATTTAGGCTGTTTAGGTTTTTCTTCTAGAGAAATTGCTTTTTGATTTTCGTCAAATTCTACGACACCAAATCTTTCTGGGTCAGAAACTTTATATCCAAATACTGTAGCTCCTTCGTTTTTAGCAATGGCATTTTTCATTAAATTGCCAAAATCTTTACCGTAGAAAATGTTATCGCCCAATATTAATGCAACCGAATCTTTTTCAATAAAATCTTCTCCGATTAAAAACGCATCAGCAATACCTTTTTGAACATATTGTATTCTATATTTAATATTTATACCGATTTGAGAACCATCACCCAAAAGTTTTCTGAAGTTTTCGTAATCAGCTTCATTTGTAATGATAAGAATATCTTTAATTCCTGCTCTCAAAAATGTTGAAAGTGGATAATAAATCATAGGTTTGTTATAAATTGTCAATAAAATTTTTGATATTGGTAGAGATGCTGGATAAAGTCTTGTGCCAGCGCCACCTGCTAATATGATACCTTTCATTTATTTTAGCTCCTTTAATTTATTATCAAAGTATTCAATTGTTTTAGAAATACCTTCTTGTATATCAACCTTTGGCTCCCAGTTAAGTTTTTCTTTTGCAAGAGAAATATCTGGTTTTCTTTGAATTGGATCATCACAAGGTAAAGGCTTGTAGATAATTTTTGATTTAGAGTTTGTCATTTCTATTATTAATTTTGCAAAGTCTAAGATGCTTCTTTCAGAAGGGTTCCCTAGATTTACAGGTCCAATGAAATCGTCTTCATTGTTCATCATTTTTATCATACCCTCAATTAAGTCAGAAACATAACAGAAAGAACGAGTCTGAGAACCGTCTCCGTAGATTGTTATATCTTTGTTTTGAAGCGCTTGAACAATAAAGTTTGAAACAACTCTTCCGTCATTAATGTCCATATTAGGACCATAAGTGTTGAAAATCCTAATAATTCTAATATCAACACCTTTTTGTCTATGGTAATCCATCATTAAGGTTTCCGCGCAACGTTTACCCTCATCATAACAACTTCTTATGCCGATAGGATTAACATTTCCCCAATAACTTTCTACTTGCGGGTGAATTGTTGGGTCGCCATAGATTTCGCTTGTCGATGCCTGTAAAATTCTTGCCTTGCAAGGGATTGCAAGATTTAACATATGTGTAACACCAATAACTGATGTCTCAATTGTTTTAATTGGATTGAATTGGTAACTTACTGGACTCGCAGGACAAGCTAAATTGTAGATTTGGTCTACTTCTGCAAGATATTCTTTTGTAATATCGTGTCTTACAAGTTCAAAGTGGTCGTTTCCGATTAAATGTCTGATGTTGTCTTTTGAGCCTGTAAAAAAATTATCAAGGCATATAACATCGTTTCCGTCATTAATTAATCTTTCGCATAAATGACTTCCGATAAAACCTGCACCGCCTGTAATTAAAATTCTTTTCAA